>JACCWH010000007.1 GCA_013697735.1 Trueperaceae bacterium
TAGAGCATCGTGCCGATGACCGCACCGACGAGCACGACGAGGTAGCCGGTCGAGCCCGCACCGATGAGCGCGGCGATAGGGCCCGGGCAGGCGCCGGTGAGCGCCCAGCCGAGCCCGAAGAGCGTGCCACCGAAGAGTCCGCGGCGCCAGAGCGGCTCCTTCGTCGCGATCTCGACGTCGTCGCCGTCGATCGTCCTGATCCCGAAGCGCCTGATGAGGAGGATCGACACGGCCGCGGTCGCGACGGCCGCACCGATCACGCCGTACATGTGGAACGCCTCGAACCGGAACATCTCCTGGATCCGGTACCAGCTCACCACCTCGGCCTTGGTGAGGACGAGTCCGAGGTAGGCCCCGACCAGCACGAAGCGAGCCACTCCACGCGGAGCGGACATCGACTCTGTTCGGCTGCCGGTGGCATCTCCCGGCTCGCGGTACGTCGCGAGCGTCACGGCGTCCCCCCGAGCAGCGCCGGGAGGAGCCAAGGGAGGACGAGGTGCGTGGTCACCAGCCCGCCAGCGAAGAACCCGATGACCGCGACGAGCGACGGCCACTGCCCCGACGCGAGGCCCATGATCGCGTGGCCCGATGTGCAGCCCGCGGCCCAGCGCGTCCCGAAGCCGATGAGGATCCCGCCGACGAGCCCGAAGACGAGCCCCGGTCCGGCGAGGATCGCCTGCCAGCCGAAGAGCGCTGCAGGCGCGAGACCGTCGCCCTGGACGACGCCGAGCGCCTGGAGGTGCGCCTGCGTGGACGCCGCCACCCGCACGGGTCCCGGATCGCCGAGGACCACGCCCCCGAGAAGGCCACCGAGGGCGATTCCGCCGAAGACCAGCAGATTCCAGCCCCCGACGCGACGCCAGTCGTAATCGAAGTACGTGCCACGCATCGGGAGCGCGGCACAGAGGTGACGGAGGTTCGACGAAAGGCCGAATGGCCGGTTCGCGAGCAGCAGCAGGAGGGGTACGACGAGGCCGACGGCCGGCCCGGCGACGTACCACGGCCACGGCTGCGTGAGGAGTCCGGGGAGGTTCACGGCGATAGTGTACTACTCTTGTCAACCATCGGGTGTCACCCATCGAGCCCCGCCGTCCCCCCCGAGCGGCTCGCCTTCCAGCCGCGTTCGGCGGCTCGACGGCGCGGCCGACGAGCGGCCGCCAATTGACGCGCCGCCCGGACCGACGTATATTCGAACCACTTAGCAAAACCGTTTTCGGAATGGGGTCCCACCCTGCCCGAAGGAGGCTCGCCTCGTGCAGCTGCCAGTCCAGTCCGACGCTCTGCGAATCGCCAACCGCCGCGCCGTCTACCGCGCACTGGCCACGCACGGCGATCTGACGCGCGCCGAGCTGGCGCTGGCGACGAGGCTGTCGACGCCCACGGTCAGCAGCATCGTCGGCGAGTTCGTCGCGCAACGACTGGTCGTCGCCGCCGGCACCGAGAGCGGCACGGGCGGCCGCCCCGCCCAACGCCACCGCTTCGATGCGCGCGCTCGCAGCGTCCTGGCGGTCGACCTCTCCGGCCGGCGCGCCACGGCGTGCACGGTGGACCTTCGCGGCTACCTCGTACGCGGTTTCGAAGGGCCCACCGTCGCTCCCGGCGGCATCGCGGAATTGGTCGATTGGCTCGCCCCGCTCGTCGCCGACGACGAAATGGCCGTGCGGCGCCTCGCACTGGCCGTCCCCGGCGTCGTCGACCCGATCGATGGCCGCGTCCACCTCGCCCCTGCGCTCGGGTGGCACGATCACGACGCCGCCGCCACGTTCCGCGACGCGCTCGGCGTCCCCGTGGTGCTCGAGAACGACGTCAACGCACTGGCGCTCGCCGAGCTCCATTACGGCGCCGGGACGTCGTATCGGCACGTGCTCTACGTCGCCATCGGGAGCGGCGTCGGAGCAGGGCTCGTCATCGATGGCCGGCTCTATCGCGGCGCCCATGCGGCCGCAGGAGAGCTCGGCTACGCCCTGCCGCACGGCGGCGCGCGGTCGGAATCTGTAGCACCGCGTGACGAAGCCCGGCGCGGCGCCGAGCCGGGGCCGTTCGAGCGCGCCCTCCTTGCCGTGGCGGAGGGGTGTGTGGACATCGACGGCCTACTCGACCTCTCGCGACCGGGCGCCGAGGGCGCGCTCGACGCGGTCGTCGCGATCCTCAGGCCCGTGCTCCACAACCTGGCGTGCGTCCTCGACCCGGAACTCCTCGTCATCGCCTGGCCGGCCGACCCGTCGGGCAGGTTGGCCGCCCGCCTCCGTGACGCCTGGGAGGGGCCGTGGCCGCTGCCGATCGCGGCCGGGACGCTCGGCCCCCACGCAGCCGCGCGCGGAGCGGCGTCGATCGCCCTGGAGCAGCTCGAAGCCGAGATCTGCGGTGCGGTAGGCGGCACCCACGACGTCCGGCCGCCGGGGCTCCGCCCCCACGTCGGCCATCGGAGGATCAGCCATGCCTGAGCATGCCAACTACCCCTTCCCCATCCTCGACGTCCACGCGCACTTCCCGATCGAGCACACCATCGGTCGCGAGGAGGGCGCCCCCGAGCAGCACCCGCTCCTGCGCGGCTACGCCGATGACCGGATGCGCCGCATGCACAAGGAGTGGGGGACGCAGCCCCCGGAAACGGCGGCCCGATCCCCGCAGGAGGTCGATGCGCTCGCCGATCGCTGGGCGGATGAGCTCGATCACGCCGGCGTGCACACGATCGTCTTCGTGACCGGGCAGACGAACGACCTCCTCGCGCGCGTGGTGCGCCGCCACGCCGACCGGTTCGTCGGCTTCGCCCACCACACGCTCCGCCCGGGCGCCGGCGAGGAGCTGCGCCGGGCGGTCGACGAGCTCGGCCTGCGCGGCTACAAGTTGCTCGGCCCCAAGACGGCCATCCCGTTCGAGGACCCCAGCGTCCGCGACGTCTGGGAGTTCTGCGCCGAGCGGCGCCTCCCGGTGCTGATCCACTTCGGGTTCCTCGGCCGCGGCGGCGGGGTGGTACAGCACCCGCGCATGAGTCCCCTCTCGCTCTTCGAGGTGGCGCGCGACTTCCCGGAGATCCCGTTCATCGTCCCGCACTTCGGAGCCGGCTACTGGCACGACCTCCTGGCGCTCTGCTGGAGCCTGCCGAACGTGTACGTCGACACCTCCGGGAGCAATCAATGGATCCGGTGGATGCCGTACCCGCTCACCCTCGAGGATCTCTTCCGCAAGGCGTTCGAGACGATCGGTCCAGAGCGCGTGCTCTTCGGCACCGACTCCAACGCCTTCCCACGCGGCTTCGCCCACCGCTATCTCGAGGAGCAGCTGCGCGTCTGCTACACCCTCAACCTCGCCGAGAGCGGCATCGCCCGCGTGTTCGGCGGCAACGCAGCCGCGCTCCTCCGCGTCGACCTCGACGCCGGACGTGCACGGTCCACCCGGACCGCAGCGGCCGCCCCATGACCTGGCACGCCGCCTACCGCGAGCGCGTGCTCGAGCCGGACTACACGTTCGCCTCGCGCCACCTCAAGGACCACCTCATCGACGCGCTCGTCGCGCACGTTCGCACGGTGGCCGAGCTCCCCGCGGCTCGCGAGCGCGGTGGGGTCGTCGACGCACTCGAGGGGGCGCTGGTGCGCGTCCGAAGCGCACCCACACCGCCCTACGCGCCGACCGTACCGGACCTCTACTACGCGGTCCAGCACGTCGTCGCCGAATCGGTCGGCGAAGAAGCCCTCGGCTGGCTCCGGCTCGGCCTCTCGCGCAACGACCTCGACATGACCATCTACAAGCTCCGCGCACGCGAGGTCACGCTCGCCACCATCCGGGGGCTCCTGGCGGTGCAGGCTGCGCTCCTCGACCAGGCCGACGCCCACGTCGACAGCGTGATGGTGGCCTACACGCACCACCAACCGGGGCAGCCCACGACCGTGGCGCACTACCTCGCAGCGGTCGCGAGCGTGGTCGAGCGCGACGTAGAGCGCGCACTACAAGCGTTCGCACGACTCGACACGAGCCCCATGGGCGCGGCCGCACTCGCCGGTTCCTCGCACGGTCTCGACCGCGACCTGACGGCGCGGCTCCTCGGGTTCGCCGGACCCGTCGTCTCGACGTACGACGCGGTCGCCGCCTCGGACTGGCAGATCGACGTCGCCAACGTCGCCGTGAGCGTCTCGATCACCATGTCGCGCCTCGTATGCGATCTCGTCGCGTGGTCGTCGCAAGGGCTCCTGCGCGTCGGCGACGGCCTGACGCAGGGGTCGTCGATCATGCCGCAGAAGCGCAACCCGGTCGCGCTCGAGCACGCTCGCACACGCTTCTCGCGCGCGCTCGGTGCGGCGCAGTCGATCGTCCTGTCGAGCCACAACATCCCCTTCGGCGACCTCAACGACTTCGGTCCCGACGTGCAAGGTTCGTTGCAGACCCTTCACAACCAGCTCTCCGGCGGCTTGGCGCTCGTCCAGGTCTGCCTCGCGGAGAGCACGTTCGACGACGACGCCCTCACGCGTTCGCTCGAACGAACCAATACCACCGCCACCGAGCTCGCGGACGAGCTCGTGCGGATAGGCGGGTGCCCCTTCCAGGATGCCCATCGCTGGGTCGGAGCCCTCGTCGCCCGAATGGCGAACGAGGACCGCCCCTTCGCTCTCGCCGAACCGGCCGACCTGATCGCCGTCGGGGGGCCGACCCTCCACCCCGACGTCCTCAGAGACGCCGTCTCGCCGCACGCCTTCGTGGCGCGCCGGACAGGTCTCGGTGGCCCCGCCCCCGAGAGCGTCCGCGTCCACTTACGCGCGCTGCGCGACCGTTCGGACGAGTACCATGGAGCGGTCGACCACATCACCGCTCGAATCGAGCACGCGGCCAAGAGCCTGCGCGCATCGAGAAAGGACGTCACTTCATGAAGCACTCCGTTCGGCTCGTGATCGCACTCTCGCTCCTGCTCGGCCTCTCCTTCGGGGCGGCGCAGGTACAGCTCACCTATTGGCAGTACGAGTTCAACACGCGGATCGAAGCGATGAACCAGCTCATCGAGCAGTTCAACGCCGAGAACCCCGACATCGTCGTGGTACAGGAGACCTTCCCGTTCGACTCCTATCAGCAGCAGGTCGCCTCGGCGATCTCGGCCGGCCAGGGCCCCGACGTGGTCCAGCTCTTCTACGGCTACGTCTCGGCCTGGCAGCGCGCCGGCTACGTGGAACCCCTTCCGCAGGAGCACCTCTCCCACGAGTGGATCGAGAGCTACTTCATTCCAATGGTCGAGTCGGTGAAGATCGACGGTGAGTACTACGGCCTGCCGACCGCGGTGCGCTCGCTCGCGCTCTTCTACAACAAGGACATGTTCCGCGAGGCCGGCCTCGACCCGGAGTCGCCGCCCGCCACGTGGACCGAGTTCGTCGAGGCCGCCAAGGCCCTCACCGTCGCCCGTGGTCCGCTCTTCGAGCGCATCGGTTACGGCTTCGGGGGCCAAGACCACCACCTCATCCGCACGGTGCTCACGAACCAGCTCGGCACCCCGCCCTACAGCGCCGACAACCGCGAGGTCCTCTACGGCGCCGGAACCGGTGAAGAGGCGCTTCGCGTCTGGTCGGACTGGCAACTCGAGGACCGCATCGGCGTGCTCGAGTTCATCCCCGGCACCAGTGGGTACCGCGAAGGCTTCATCACGCAGGAGAACATCGGCATGATCATCGATGGCTCCTTCGCCATCGGCCAGGTCCAGAACGGCGCCCAGTTCGACTGGGGCGTGGCGGAGCTGCCGACGTTCGACGATGGGGTCCAGGCCAACTACGGCTCCTTCTGGATGAACGGCGTCACGCCCAACGCGTACAGCAGCCCCGAGAAGCTCGAGGCCGCCGCGCGCTTCATCGAATTCGTCACCACCGAAGCCGCCATGCAGCTCTGGCTCGACGTCGTCGGTGAGCTCCCCGCCGCACGCACCATGATCGAAGACCCGGAGCTCACGAGCGATCCCGTCTACGGCGCATTCATCGCCGGCCTCGCCTACGCCGAGGCGACCCAGTTCGTCGACGAGCTCGCCCAGCGGAACGTGATGCTCGACGCCTACAACCGCGTCCTCCTCGAAGGGATGGACCCCGCCGAATCGATCGCGATCGCCGCGGCCGAAGATCAGGCGCTCCTCGACCAGTTCGCGGCCGAGTAAGGCCAACCGACAGCATCGCCGGGGCTCCCACGAGCCCCGGCCCCCACGCCCGCACACGCCGCTCGCCCCCGGAGGCCGCCCGTGTCTTTCGAGTCCCAAACGACACCGCGTTCCCGGATCTCGCTCTCGCAGCGCGAGGCCATCTGGGCCTATCTCTTCTTGCTCGTTCCCCTCATTTTCTTCGCCACCATCCGCTTTTGGCCGGCCATCCAATCGTTCCGACTATCGCTCTTCACGTGGCACGTCGATCCCGCGCGCCGCCTCTTCATCGGCTCCCAGTACTACGAGGAGCTCCTCTCGAATCCCGTCTTCATCCAGGCGCTCAAGAACACCCTCCTCTACACGGTCGTCACCGTGCCCGCCTCCATCGGTCTCGGGCTCGGCATCGCGCTCATGCTCCAGGCGGTCCGCCACGCTCGCGGATGGTACCGGGCGATCTACTTCGCGCCCTTCATCACCCCCGCGGTCGCGGTCGCGTGGGTCTGGGGGTGGATGTACAACGAGAACTTCGGCATCTTCAATCGCGTGATCGTCGAGTGGTGGGTGTTCGTCGAGCGCATCGGCCTACCGTGGCTCGCCATCGAGCCGCAGCGCTTCCTGCGCAACCCGGAGATGGCCCTCTACTCGGTGGCTGCGGTCGTCATCTGGCAGCAGCTCGGCTTCCAGGTCGTGATCTTCCTCGCGGGCCTCCAGGGCATCCCGCGCATCTACTACGAGGCTGCCCGGATCGACGGCGCGAACCCGTGGCAGCTCTTCCGCCACGTCACGATCCCATTGCTGAACCCGGTGCTCGTGTTCGCCGTGGTCATCACCACCATCAACGCCCTGCAGCTCTTCGACCAGATCGTGAACATCAACTTCACGAATCAGGGGGGCCCGCTCAATCGGACGCTGTCGCTGGCGCTCTACATGTACCAGGAGGCGTTCGGCCGCGCGCGACTCGGCTACGCGGCTGCGGTCACGGTGGTGCTCTTCGTGATCATCCTGGTGATCACGCTCATCCAGCTGCGGCTCACGCAACGGCGCGTGGAGTACTGATGGCCGCCCGCGAACGCCCCGTCAAGCGCGCCCAGGTCCGCGACGCCGGCTACGACGACGCGCCGCAGCGTGTGACCCGCCTCGTGGTGCTCTCCTACGTGGTGCTCACCCTGGGCGCGGTGCTGATGGTGTTCCCGTTCGTCTGGATGCTGCTGTCGTCGTTCAAGGACGCTCGCGAAGTCCTCTCACCGAGCATCCTGCCGTCGCAGTTCACCCTCGTGAACTACATCGAGGTGCTGACGCGCACGGCGTTCCCGCGCTGGTTCATGAACAGCATGATCGTGGCGGTCTCGACCACCATCTCCGTCGTCTTATTCTGCTCGCTCGTCGGCTACGTCCTGGCGCTGCTGCGTTTCCCGGGCAAGGAGATCGTATTCCTCCTGATCCTCTCTACCCTGATGGTCCCCACCGAGATGCTCGTGATCCCCTGGTACGTGATGTCGTCGCAGTTCGGCTGGATCAACACCTACTGGGGGATCATGTTCCCCGGTCTCATCCCCGGGTTCGGCGTCTTCCTCATGCGCCAGTTCTTCTCGACGCTGCCACGCGACCTCTTCGACGCCGCGCGCATCGACGGCGTCTCCGAGTTCGGGCTCTTCTTCCGGATCGGCCTCCCACTCGTCGGACCCGGCATCGCGGCGCTCGGGATCTTCGCGTTCATCGGCAACTGGAACGCCTACCTGTGGCCGCTCATCGCCGGCCAGTCGCCGTCGATGCGCACGGTCCCGGTCGGCATCTCCCTCTTCTCGGGGGAGGCTGGCGCCGCATGGCACCTCATCATGGCGACCACCTCGCTCGCGATCGTGCCCGTGCTCGTCGTCTTCGTGATCTTCCAGAAGCAGATCATCGAGGGCGTCGTCCTCACGGGCGTCAAGGGCTGATCGCCTCGTGAGCGCCGCATCGGCCGAAGGGCCGCGAATCCTGGTCGCGGGGAACGCCAACGTCGATGTGCTGTTGGGTCCCGTCGACGTCTGGCCGCAGCGCGGCACGGAGGTCGTCACGGAGCGCTTCGAATGGCGCGTCGGCGGCATGCTCGGGAACGCGGCGCTCGCGCTCGCGGGTTTCGGCGTTCCGGCGACGCTCGTGTGGGACGTCGGCGACGATGCCATGGGACGCTGGCTCGCCGAGGCGCTCACCGCCGCCGGCGACGCTCCGCGTGTCCTACGCGCCTCGACCTCGGTCACGGTCGGCATCACCCACGGCGACGGCGAGCGCACGTTCTTCTCCCACCTCGGCCACCTAGCGGCGAGCGATCCCGCCAAGCTGCGCGAGGCGATCGACGGGGCACGTACAGGCGATCACCTGCTCGTGGGCGGCTCCTTCTTACTGCCGCGCTGGCGCCGCGCGCTCCCCGACCTCCTCGCCCGAGCGCGCGAGCGCGGTCTCGTGTGCGCGCTCGACACGGGCTGGCCGACGGAGGGGTGGACCGACGAGGTGCGCGCCGAAGTGACGGCCCTCCTCGCGCACGTCGACCTCTACCTCCCGAACCTCGAGGAGGCGCGTGGCCTGACGGGCGAGGCGTCGGCCGCTCCGGAGCGGCTCCTCGACGCACTCTCCGCCCACGGGCCGGGCACGACGGTCCTCAAACTCGGCCGCGACGGCGCCGCGCTGAGAGACGGCGGACGCTTCGTGCACGTGCGGGCACCCGCCGTCGAGGTCCGCGATACCGTCGGCGCGGGCGACACCTTCGACGCCGCCCTGATCGTGGCGCGCATGTCGGGCACGCCCTGGCGCGAGAGCACCGCCATCGCGGTCCGCGCCGCTTCGGCGGCGATCGCGACGTCGCCACGGCGCTACCCCGACTGGTCGGCCTTGCAGGGTGTCGGCGCCCCCTGATCGTCAGCCGTCGTCGGACGCCGCGCGCTCGAGCCACCCGTCGACGAACCGGAGCAGGTTCGGCACGACCGCGTCGATGACCTCTCGACCGGCTGCGGCCGAGACCTCGCCGATGCGTCCGTGGTACCCCTCGAACCCGATCGGCCGCCCCCCGCGCCCCACCACCTGCGCCGCACCTCGCCACCACGGTGCCTCGTAGGCGATGTCGGGTGCAGCGGCGACACCCACACCCCTGGCGTCGAACGCGGCCGTCGTCGAGATCTCGAGGGGGCCGCCGTGGCCGTTCCCTCCGGCTTCGGTGAAGGGCAGCGGGGCATCGGGATCGACGAGCCGCCACCAGTTCACCACCGCCACGCTCGCCTCCGGATGCTCGAGCACGATCGCCTCCGCAGCCAGGCGAGCGGCGAACTGATTCTCGCTGTGACCGTTCAGCGCCAGCACGCGCGTCGCCCCGGCGCGCACCGTCGCACGCAGGACCTCGGTGAGGTAGGCGAGGAAGACGTCCGGGGCCACGGAAAGTGTCCCCGGGCGCGCCGACGTGATCTGCGGCGTGAAGGCGTACGTGATCGGTGGGAGCACGAGGCACGGGCTGCGTTCGGCGAGCTCCCGGGCGAAGCCGAGCGCGAGCGTGGCGTCGGTGCCCAGCGGTGCGTGCGGGCCGTGGTACTCGATGCTCCCGAGCGGCAGTACCACGAAGCGATCGGTGGCGAAGCGCGCGGCGTCGGCACCCGCGAGCGTGAGCACGTCGTTGCGGTCGCGGTGGTCGGGTTGATCGGTGGGGTCGGCCATCGGCTCATCGTAGCGTCGGCCGCGCCGCACTCGCCCCGAGCGACCGGACGCCTCCCGGCACGGCTGCACCCGCGACGTCGCGGCCAGGTACCATCGGCCATGCCTCTGCGGATCGGCATCGTCTGCTACCCGACCTTCGGTGGGAGCGGTGTCGTCGCCACCGAGCTCGGCCTCGAGCTCGCTCGGCGTGGGCACGACGTCCATTTCGTGACCTACGGGCTCCCGGTGCGCCTCGGCACCGCCTTCGGCAACCTCCATCATCACGAGGTCGTCGTCAGCGACTACCCGCTCTTCGACTACCCGCCCTACGAGACGGTCCTGGCGAGCCGACTCGTCGACGTGACGCTCCACGAACGGCTCGATCTGCTGCACGTGCACTACGCCATCCCGCACGCGTCGGCCGCCTTCGTGGCACGCGAGATCCTGCGGGCACGGGGGGTGCGGGTGCCGTTCATCACGACCTTGCACGGCACCGACATCACGCTCGTCGGCAAGGACCCTGCCTTCGCTCCGGTGATCGCTTTCGCGATCGAGTCGTCCGACGCGGTCACCGCCGTGTCGGAGAGCTTGCGGACCGAAACGTACGCCCACTTCGACGTCGATCGGCCGATCGAGGTGATCCCGAACTTCATCGACATGGAACGCTACGGACCACGCACCACGGACGAGTTGCCGTGCGTGTTCAACCCCGACGGCGAGCGGCTGCTGCTGCACGTCTCCAACTTTCGTCCCGTCAAGCGGGTGCTCGACGTGGTCCGAATCTTCGCCCTGGTGCGTGCGCGAATCCCGTGCAAGCTCCTGCTCGTGGGCGATGGCCCCGATCGCCCCGCGATCGAGGCGCTCGGGCGCGAACTCGGCACGCACGCCGACACGCACTTCCTCGGGAAGGTCACCGACGTCGAGCGGATCTACCGACTCGCGGACGTCTTCCTCCTGCCCTCCGAGGCCGAGAGTTTCGGACTCGCGGCGCTGGAGGCGATGGCGTGCGGCGTCCCGGTGGTTTCGAGCGATCGCGGCGGGCTCCCCGAGGTGAACCTGCAAGGGATCACGGGCTTCCTCCGACCCCTCGGAGACGTCGAGGGCATGGCGCACGACGTCCTGCGGATCCTGGAGGACGCCGAGGAGGGGGCGCGGCTCGGTGCGGGGGCACGGGCCCACGCCAGGGTCTTCGCGACCGCGAACGTGGTCCCGCGCTACGAGGACCTCTACCACCGGACGCTGGCCGCCACCACGTCTCGAGCGCGAGTGGAATCGTGAGCGTGCGCTCCCTGTTCCTCGTCGCGGCGCTGCTGGTCGGCGGGTGGAGCGGTGCGCAACCCGATCTCGCGCCGCGCGCGCTCGAAAGCGATGAACTCGACGCCGACACCGTCCGGCGCATCGCCCTGCGCTTCGAGGTCGATCGACTCGCGTTCGCGGCCATGGAGCGGAGCGGTGTCCCCGGCTTGGTGATCGCCGTGGCCTTCGATGGCGACGTCATCGCCGAGGAGGCATACGGCTCGGCCGACATCTCCGGGGCGCGATCGCTCACGCTCGACGACCCCCTCTGGCTCGCCTCCCTCACCGAGGTGCTCACCGCGATCGTCACGCTCGACCTCATCGCAGAGGGGGTACTCGATCTCGACGACCCGCTACAGCGTGCGCTCCCCGGCGTCGACGTGCCGCCCGACCCCTCCGGCTCGGACCGTCCCATCACCCTCCGACACCTGCTCGCCCATACGGCAGGCTTCGACGAGCGGCGGTTCGGCACCGTGCTGGAGCCGGGTACAGAGAATCCGCCGCTGCGCGATCTCCTCGACGACGGTCTGCCACCGCGCGTCCACGCCGTGGGCGAGCGGCTCCTCGACTGCACCATCTGCTCCGCACTGCTCGGCATGGTGATCGAGGAAGCGACCGGCGCCCCCATCGACGAGGTGTTCCGCGAGCGACTCTTCGGGCCGCTCGCGCTCGCGTCGGGGCGGCTCCTGACGCCAGCCGAGCCGGCGTACGAGGAGGCCACTGCCCGCCCGCACGGGCGGACGTCCGGCGGCATCGATGCACTGTCGATGCCGACACTCGCCGACCCCACCGCCGGGCAGGCGCGACTCTCCGGGGTCGACGTCGGACGCCTGTTGGCGGCGCTGACGGCAGCGGAGCCTCCCGAACCGCTCGCTCGGGGCGTGCGGACAGCGCTCCTCTCGACCGCGTTCCGCGCTGCACCCGAGGCGCCGGGCTCGACCCTCGGCATGGCCGAAGGGCAGGTGCTCGGGCACGAGGTCGTGCGGCACACCGGCGACCTGCCGGGTGCGCACTCCGTGGTCGCGATCGTGCCCGACGCGGCGCTGGCGATCTTCGTCCACGTGAATGGCGAGAGCGACCCGGAGGCACCCGTAGCGACCGCGGACGGATGGCACGACGTGCGCTGGAGCGTGGTCGAAGGGCTCGTCGAACTGCTCCTCGGCGACGCCCGCCGCCCGGCGACGGCAGTGCGCACGCTCGGCAGCGGCGACGACGCCCACGAAAGCACCGGCCCCGTCGCCGGGACGTACCGCGTCGACGGCTTCGCGCGCGGCACCGCTGAGAGGTTCTTCGGCCCCGCGCTCGTGCCGGTCACATTGGTCGTGGAGGAGGATGGCGCGGTCGTGCTCAACCCGCCCACCTCCCTCTCGTCGGCGCGCAGGTATCTCCCCGCCGGCGATGGCAGCCATCGCCGCGACGTCGGCGGCGACTCGCTCGCCTTCACTCGCGACGCCCGTGGGGAACCGCTCGTACACGTCGACATCGGCGCACCGCTGACGCTCGAGCGCGTGCCGCCGCTCGAGCGTGTCGAGGTCCTCGTCGGCACCGTCGTCGCCTTCGCGCTCATCGCCGGTGCGGTCCTGCTCTCGTCGCTGACCGGCTCGGTCCGGGCGCGGCGCAGGCGCGGGCCGCGGGGCGACGATCCCCCCGGTCCGGTGCGCGCAGTGCGATGGGCAGGCCGCGGCGTCGCCGTCGCCGGCCTAGCGACACTCGGTCTGGTGGGCGGCGCGATCGCCCAATCCCAGTCCGCGCCGGCGGCGGCGCCACCCCTGCTGGGCGCCGCCGCGGCCGGCTTCGGCCTCACGCTCGTGGCAACGATCGTCCTTGCTGCCTACACGCTCCTCGGCGCCACGAGCGGCGACGGGCGCAGGCGCACGTGGATCTTCCACGTCGTGGTGACCGTCGCCGCGGTCGCGCTACTCGTCCAGGGATCGATCTGGAACCTGACGCCGTGGAGCTGACGGAGCACCCGAGCGTCGCCACGCCGACCGTGAACGCGGCGCGCGACGCCTAGCATGGACGCATGACCCCCAATGACGCGCGCGAGACCGCCCAGGCGACCTTCGCCGGCGGCTGCTTCTGGTGCACTGAAGCGGTGTTCAAGCCCATCGACGGCGTGCTCCGGGTCGTCTCCGGATACACCGGTGGCCACACGCCCAACCCGACGTACGCAGAGGTCTGTGACGAGACCACGGGGCACGCTGAGGCGGTGCAGATCACCTTCGATCCCGCCGTGATCACGTACGGCGACCTACTCGAGATCTTCTTCGCCAGCCACGACCCGACGACGAAGGATCGCCAGGGGAACGACGTCGGCACGCAGTACCGATCGGCAGTGTTCGTGCACGACGAGGCGCAGCGCTCCGAGGCCGAACGTGTGATCGCGCAGCTGACCGACGACGACGTCTTCGGCGCTCCCATCGTCACGGAGCTCGCCGAGCTCGATACGTTCCATCAGGCCGAGGCATACCACCAGAACTTCTACGCGAACAACACGGGCTACGGCTACTGCAAGGTGGTGATCAACCCGAAGCTCGCGAAGATTCGCGCGCGGTTCGCCCACCGACTGCGCACCGCGCCGCGCGCCTGAGCACCCGCCCCCTGCGCCCACGGGCGTGCTAGGTTTCGCTCCATGCGCGTCGGCATCGACTTCGGCCTCAGCGTCACGGACGCCGTCGTACTCGACGGATCGCTGCCGACGGCCCAGGCCGCGCTGCTCCGACCAGGACGGGCGAGCGTCGAGGTCGTCCGCCACGCGCTGAGGGCGCTCGGCGTCGACCCGGCGGAGATCGAATACGTGGCCGTCACCGGCGGCCGCTCGCGCGAGCTCCCGCACGAGATCGACGGTCTCCCGATCGTCGTGGTCGACGAACCGAGCGCCATCGGCCGCGGCGGCTTGGTGCTCAGCCACCTCGATCGCGCGCTCGTGGTGTCGTGCGGGACCGGCACGGCGATGGTGGCCGCGAACCTGAGCGACGCCCCCCATCACCCTGACAGCCATCGCCACGTCTCGGGCACGCCCGTCGGCGGGGGCACCCTCGAAGGGCTCGCCTCGCGCCTGCTGGGCGTGGCCGACGCAGTGGAAGTGTTCGCCTTGGCGCAGCGGGGCTCGGCCGCCGGGGTCGATACCACGCTCGGCGACGTACTCGGTGGTGGCGTCGGAACGCTCCCCCCGACTGCCACGGCGGTGAGCTTCGGACGGCTCGCGACGTCGGCGGTGGATGCGCCTCGGGAGGACGTCGCCGCCGGCCTCGTCACCATGATCGCGCAGACGATCGCGCTCGTGGCGCTCAACACGGCGCGTGCCGAGGGCCTCGCGAGCGTCGTGTGCATCGGTCGGCTCGCCGAGGCGGAGGGCATACGGCGCATGATCGAGGCCGTCTTCCGCGTCTACGGCGCGCCCGCTCCGCACTTCCCCGAGGGGAGCGCGGGGGCGATCGCCCTCGGGGCGGCCTGGAGCGCGGGCGACACCGCAGCGGCGGCGCTCCGCGATCGTGCCTGAGGGGCGCCCACGACCCGGCCGTTTCGAGACGATGCGGGTCGAACGCGGCGTCGTGCTCCGGCTCGCAGCGCACCTCGCCCGAATCGAAGGGAGTGCTCGCGTGGCGGGCGTGCCGCTCGACCTCGAAGAGGCGCGCGGGGCGATCGCCGCCGAGGTGCTCGAAGCGCCCGACGCGCCGGTCCTTCGCCTCAGGCTCGACCACGACGACGACGGGGCCGTACGTGCGAGCGCTCGCCCGTTCGACGACGACACTCGGCTACCGCTGGTGGTGGTGCTCGCCAGCGTCCTCATCGACGCCGACCACCCGCGTCAGCGTCACAAGACGACCGATCGCGCCCTTTACGACGAGGCCTCGGTGTGGGCTCGAGGTGCCGGCGTGGCCGACGTGCTCTTCCGCAACTACCGCGGCGCCTTGGCGGAGGGCGCGATCTCGACGCTCTTCGTGCGAGACGGTCGGCGCCTGCGCACACCGCCCATCGGGGATGGTGCGCTGCCGGGTGTGCTCAGGGGTGAGCTCCTCGAAGTCGGCGCGGCGATCGAGGCGAGCCTCGACGTGGGCGATCTCGCGCGGGGCGTGGTGCTCGGCAGTGCGTTGCGGGGCCTCCGCGAGGTCACCGTCGACCCGACACGCTCGTGGTTGCCGGGGCGATGAGGCACGTTGCTCCGCTTCGGGACGGTGGCGCTCTGCACCCGTACCTCCATCTGAGCGTCGACGACGTGATCGACGATCTCACGCCCCTCTTCGGGCGCGCTGCGCTCGAGGACCCATGGCGACAGCCGACGTTCGCACTCCTCCGTACGCTCCACGAGCGCTACGGCGTCGTCTTCAGCCTCTACCTCTTCCGCACGAACGGCGTCTGGAACCTCGATGGGGTCGACGGCCGCCACCGCGACGCGTTCGCGTCGGCGTCGTCGTGGTTGCGATTCGGCTTCCACGGCGAGGACGCCCACACGAGCTACGGCCGTGGGAGTCCTCCCGAGCGGGCGGGCGACCAGTACGCGGCCGTCGCTCGTACGATCGTCGCCATGGCCGGCGAGGAAGCGCTCGACCGCCTGCCACGCATCCATCGCTACACCGGGCATCGCGACGTGCTCCGCGCCTGGCGCCGGGCACACCACGGGATCACCGGACTCCTGACGGCCGAGGACGACCGGAGCGACACCTACCATCTCGATCGGCGACAGCGGGCGCGACTGCTCGCGCTCGGCGAGATCGTCGACGAGCGCGAGGATCTGACGCTCGTGCGCACGCACCTGCGGCTCGAGGCCTCGAGCGACCCCGTGGGCGACCTGCGGCGGCTCGGGCCTCGAAGCGGCGTGCGCGTCTTCACCCACGCGCCGTTGCTCACACGCCCGGACGTGCGCGAGGCGCTGGCGGGCGTCGCGGCGTGGGCGGCGGCGGAGGGCCTCGTCGGCGCCTTCCCAGCCGATCGGATCGACGGCCGCCGCTGAGCGCTCGGAGGACCGTGCTCGCCCTCGGAGCGCCACGGACGACGGTCGCGGCGCCGCGCACGCTAGACTCACCGCCGATGCAATCAGGTCGCGATCGTCCGAGCGTCGAGTTCACGTTCCGCTGGTTCGGCCCCCACGACCCCGTCCCGCTCGCGCACCTCGCGCAGGTTCCGGGCGTGCGCACCGTCGTCACGTCGCTCGCCGACGTTCCGGCCGGGACGGCCTGGAGTGACGAGGCGATCGCCGAACGCCGGGCGCTCTGCGCTGCGGCCGGCCTCACCTGGACGGTGGCCGAGAGCGTCGCCGTCCACGAGTCGATCAAGCTCGGCGCCGACGCCCACGCCCACCCCCACGCCCGCGACGACGCGATCGAGGCGTTCGCCCTGACGCTCGAGCGCCTCGGTCGCGCGGGCGTCGAGATCGTCTGCTACAACTTCATGCCCGTCTTCGACTGGATGCGAACCGAGTTCGCGCGCCCGCTCGCCGACGGCTCCACGACCATGGCGCACGTCCAACACGACCTCGACGCGATCGATCTCACACTGGGACTCCCGCAGCTCGCGGCCTGGCCGAAGGGATACACGGCCCACGAGCTCGACGAGCTCCTCGAACGCTACGCGGGCGTCGACGAGCGCAGGCTGCTCGAGCACTACCGTCACTTCATCGCCGCAGTCGCGCCGGTGGCGGAGCGTGCGGGCGTTCGGCTCGCGATCCATCCCGACGACCCGCCGTGGCCGATCTTCGGTCTCCCCCGCATCGTCAACGACGAGGCGTCGCTGGCCGACATCCTCGCAGCGTCGTCGAGCCCCGCGCACGGACTGACCTTCTGCACGGGTGCGCTCGGTGCGCGTGGCGACACCGACGTCGTCGCGCTGGCCGAGCGCTTCGCGTCGCGCAGCCACTTCGTGCACGCCCGCAACGTTCGCCGGACGGGCGAACGCGACTTCTACGAAGCCGACCACACACCGGAGGCCGGCGACGTGAACCTCGTCGAGGTACTCCGCGCGCTCCTCGACGGCGGCTTCTCGGGCCCCATCCGCCCCGACCACGGCCGCATGATCTGGGGCGAGACGGGCATCCCGGGCTACGGCCTCCACGATCGCGCCTTGGGCTTGATGTACCTGCGGGGCGCCTACGACACGCTGCGGCGGGCCTGAAGCTCGTCGCGAGCCCGGCCCGACTCGCGCTCGTACTCGGCCCGCACCTCGGCGCTCATCGGGTACGTGCCGCGAACGGGCGCGCCCGCGAGCACGCGCGCTTCGATGAACGCCTCCTCTCGTTCCTGCTCGAGTGCTGCTGGAGCGATCTCGGCAGCCAGGTAGCGCGGGATCACGATCGCGCCTTCGTCGTCGCCGACGATCACGTCGCCGGGGCGCACCTGCACGCCGCCGCACGTGATGGTGCGGTCGAGTTCCTCGGGGTGGTGGGCGACGAGGTTGGTGTTGGCGTGCATACCGGCCGCGTACGACGGGAAGTCGAGGTCGGCGATGAACGGGGCGTCGCGGAAGGGGCCGTCGCTGACGATCCCGGCAGCACCGCGGACCATGAGTCGGGCGACGAGCATGCCGCCCATGGTGCCGCACGAGCGTTCCTCGCGCGCTTCGATCACCAGCACCTGCCCGACCTCGATCTCGTCGGCGATGGCGCGTTGTGGGTTCGTGTCGAGCACCCACTCGGCGAGCGTATCGAGATCCTCGCGTGCGGCGACGTACCGGAGCGTCCGTGCGACGCCGACCATCCGTACGCCGGGCCGCAACCGCTGCGCGCCGCGCACCGCACGCGTGCGGAACCCGCGCTTGTAGAGCTGCGTCGCCAGCGTCGCGCTGCTCACCTGCGCGAGGGCCCCCGCGAGCTCGGCACCGAGGGGCGACAGGTCGATCGCCGTGCGCTCAGGCACGGCCCGTCGCCTCGCGCCGCGATGCGAGCGCCGCGTCGTCCAACGGTGGCGGAGCGCTCGGGTATCCCTGCTCTTCGTAGGGGAACCCCTCGAGTTGGTTCGCCGGCCGCTCGACGTCGCGAGCGGAGGCGTAGTGCGCCCAGATGCCCACGATCATGTCGTCGTCGTCGAACTCGTACCACTCCGAGCCGCGGATGTGCTCCCCTGCATCGGGCTTGAAGTGCGTCCATTCGACGACTGCCTGCACGCCGTCGCAGACGAGGCGATCGATCGTCCATGAGGATCCCACGGCGCGCACGAACCCGATCCAGAGGTCGGCGATGGCGTCGCGGCTCCGGTAGGGCCCGCCGGCGTTCGGGGGAAAGTAGTGGACGCAATCGGCTCTGAGCACCTCTGCGAAGATGCTCCGACTGGCGGCGTTGCAGGCGTCGAAATAGCGGCGGACTGCCCGCGTTCTGCGGTCGCGACGTGCGCTGTCGATGTCGTTCGTATCGCCATCGTTCATGTGGGTCCCCCCTCGGGAGCCTCCGCCTCGGCGGTGGCGTCGTGTCGTGTCGGCTCGCCGTCGTTCACCAGTCCGGCGCTCGTGGCGGCGACGATCCAGCCTTCGACGGTGTTCAGGTGGTCGCGCATACTGCGCCGAGCGCCGGCTGCGTCGCCGACGATCACGTGATCGCAGATGCGTCGGTGGTCTTCGTAGGCCCGCTTCGCCGCGCCCGGCACACGGGTGCCCGCGCGCCGGAGGTCGAGCAGGTTGTCGAGCATCGGGTTGAGTAGCATCTCGAAGAGGGGGTTCCCGGTCGCGGCGGCGAGCACCTGATGGAACTCGAGGTCGACCCACGCGAAGGCTTCGGTGAGCTCCTGCATCCCCTCGAGCCGCGCGACGATGCCCGCCGTCCGCTGGAGGTTGGCGCGGAGCGCCTCGTGTGCGGCCGGATCGGCGCGCGCGGCCGCGTGCGCGGCGATGTCGGGCTCGAGCGATCGGCGGACTTCGAAGAGGTGCTCGGCATCGACGTGTCGGTGGCGGATGTAGCGGCTCAGCGGTCGGACCGCCACGGCGGCGTCGAGTGCCGCCACGAACGTGCCGACCCCGGGTCGCACTTCGACGAGCCCGCGTTCGGCGAGGGATCGCAGCGCCTCGCGCACGACGATCCGGCTCACGCCGAGCTGCTCGGCGAAGCCGCGTTCGGATGGGAGGCGCGTTCCAGCAACCCACGCACCGGAACCGATGGAGGCAGCCAGTCGCTCGACGACCTCGTCGGCCAAGTACGTCCGCGTCGCAGGCACGACGACCATGGCGCCTTCGTCGTCGCTCACACGCGACTCGCGCGAGGCGGCACGGACCGCGGACGCATCTCGAGCACTGGTATGACCACACGCCAATCCTCTTCCATTGCGGCCGCGACGTCAAGCCCCCATGCAAGCCGCGTCCCTGACGCTGTGTACGCGTTACGAACGGAAGGGCCTTGACACTGCCCCCCAGGGTCCCTATCATCGTGGAAATCCCTAGGGAATCCGCTTGCGTTAGCGGTAACTCGACGTTCTGGTGGGTGGTGCGTTCTCAGGTACAGCGAACGGCGCCTGGTATGACCGCCCAATGGCACGTCACCGCAACGATCGTGGACGGAGGAGGCTCGAGCCGATCGGTGTTCGCCGGATCCCCCACCATCATCAACCCCCTCGCTGCGGCGCCCGAATGGGTCGGAACCCGTCCCCACCCCGGCCGTCGAGAAATGGAGCCCGACATGGCTAGCCACCGAAACCGAACGAACGACCACCCGCGGAGGCGCCTCACGGCCCTGGCCCTGTGCGCGCTCCTCGCGCTCGGCGTTGCGCTTGCGCAGCCATACGCAGAAGCGCCCGAGCTCGCGGAGCGGGTCGCCGCGGGCGATCTCCCGCCCGTCGACGAACGGCTCCCGGCCGACCCACTCGTCTACGAGCCCGTCGACGAGATCGGTAGCTACGGTGGCGTCATCCGTCGCGCCTTCCTCGGGCCGGCCGATTCCAACAACTACGTCCGCTGGTCCTACGACGCCCTCGTTCGCTTCGATACCTCGGGCAGTGAGATCATCCCGCACATCGCCGCCGGGTGGGACGCGAGCGACGACTTCCACACCTGGACGTTGCGACTCCGCGAGGGCGCCAAGTGGTCCGACGGCGAGCCCTTCACCTCCGCAGACATCGTCTTCTGGTACGAGGGCGTCATCCTCAACGAAGACCTGACCCCGTCCGTCCCCGCCTGGCTCCAGAACACCGACGGCAGCGTCATCGGCGTCGAGGCCGACGGCGACTACGCGGTGCGCTTCTCCTACGACCGCCCCAACACGCTCTTCCTCGCCGAGCTCGCCTTCCGCGACGGCGGCGACCGCACCATCCCGGCGTTCATCCCCCGCCACTACCTCGAAGAGTTCCACCCCGACCACGCCGACGCCGCCGACCTCGCGAGCGCCGTGAGCGCCGCCGGTTTCGACACCTGGACACAACTGTTCATGGCGCGCGCGATCATCACCGATAACCCCGACCGCCCCGGCATGGGCGCCTGGGTTCCGCACGAATCGACCGTCTCCGACCAGGAGTTCGTCATCCGCCGCAACCCCTACTTCGTCGGTGTCGACACCGCCGGCAACCAGCTCCCATACGTCGACGAGGTCCGCTTCCGGTTCTTCTCGGACGCTCAGACGCTCAACTTCGCCGCCGTAGCGGGCGAGTTCGACTTCCAGGCGCGTCACATCAACATGACGAACTTCCCCGTGCTGGTGCAGAACGCCGAGCGCGGCGGGTATCGCGTCATGACCTGGCCCACCTTCGGCGGGTCCGACGCCGCCGTCTGGTTCAACCAGAACTACGACGCCGACGCCGAACTCGGCGAGCTCCTCGCCAACCGTGACTTCCGTATCGCCCTCTCGCACGCCACCAACCGCGACGAGATCCGTGAGTCCGCGTTCCTCGGCCTCGGCGAGATCCGCCAGAACGTCCCCGCCCCGTGGCACCCCTACTACCCGGGTGACGAGGTCGCGACTCGCTACACCGAATTCGATCCCGAGCGCGCCAACGAGATCCTCGACGGACTCGGGCTCGAACGCGGCGCTGGCGGCATGCGCACCCTGCCGAGCGGTCGGCCGCTCAACATCGAGATCTCCATCGTGCCGGCGTTCGGTCCGTGGACCGACGTGGGACAACTCGTGACCGCCGACTGGAACGCGGTCGGCGTCTCGACGCAGACGCAGGTCCGAGAGCGCAACGCCCACTTCCAGATGCGCGATACGAACGAACTCATGGTCGAGATCTGGAACGAAGACACCACCGGCTTCCCCTTCACCGGCAACCCGAAGATGGACGTCCGCTCCAGCCCCGCCACCACCTTCGCGACGGAGTACCGCCGCTGGTACGAGACCGACGGCGCAGGCGGCCTCGAGCCCACCGACGAGATCAAGCGCATGGTGGAGATCATCGAGGAGGCGAAGACGGTCGGCACCGACGCCCAAATCGTGCTCGCCCAGGAGCTGTTCGAGATCGTCGTCGACCAGCTCTACTCCTTCGGTACCGTCGGCCTCACCCCACTCGTGCAGGGCGTACTCGTGGTCAACGAGGATCTCGCCAACGTCCCCGAGTCTGCCGGCAACGACTGGCCGCTCCGCACGCCAGGCAACGCCCGTCCGGAGCAGTTCTTCTACCGACGTTGATCTCCTCCCGCCCGC
>JACCWH010000128.1 GCA_013697735.1 Trueperaceae bacterium
CCCCCTCTTCGCCGCGAGCGGCGAGCACCCCGAGGCGATCGTGCTGACGGCGCCCGAACGCGCACCCGCGCGGCCCGTGCAGGCGCTCCGCCCGACCGTCGACCCGACCGTCGACCTCGCCGCGCTCGAGGTCGAGCGGGCCGAGCGCTGGCCCGGGGAGCGCGGCCGGCTGACGAACCGCGCCCTGCGCGCGGCGTGATCGCCCGGCTGCCGATCGACCGGCTGCCGATCGACCGCACGAAGGGGAGCCTGCCATGCGCCGCCTGATGATCCCGATCGAGGTCGAGCCCCCGCAGGGGCCGCCGCACACGCTGCGCTGGCGCGACCCCGCGGGGGGCCGTGCGCGCAGCGAGCGCGTCTCGCGCGTGCTCGACGACTGGGACTACGCCGGCCGCTGGTGGGAGGGCGAGGTCCGTCGCCACTACCTGCTGCTCGAGACCGACGCCGGCCACACGCTCGAGGTCTACCGGGAGGGGAAGGCCTGGTGTCTCTCGCGCCTGAGCGACTAGGCCCGCGGGCGGGGCGCTCCGGCGTCCCCGGCGCGCCCCCGAAGCAGCTCGAGGTGCTCCTCTGCACGCACTCCTCGTTCTCGTTCGGCGCCGGCGTGAGTAGCCCCACCACCCTCGTGCGCCGCGCCGCCGAGCTCGGCTACGGTGCGCTGGCGCTCACCGACACGCTGAACGTCACCGGCGGCGCCGAGCTCTTCGCGGCCGCGCGCGAGCACGGGATCCAGGCGCTCATCGGCGCCACGCTGCCGGTGCGCATCGACGACGACGTCTACCCCCTCGTCGCGATCGCCGCCTCGCGCGGCGGCTACCGCACTCTCAACGAGCTCATCACCCACGCGCACACGCGCGAGGAGCGCGACGTGCCGTGGCTCGTGCTGCTCTCGCACACGACCGACCTGATCGTGCTCACCGGCGGGCGCGACGGCCTGCCGGCGCGGATGCTCGCCGCGCGCCGCGTGCGCGAGCTGGAGACGCGTATGCGGGAGCTCGCCGGCGGCTTCCCCGACCGCCTCTTCGTGCAGCTCTTCCACGACCGCCTGCCGTGGGACGCGCGCCGCGCTCGGGTGCTGCGCCGCTTCGCGCAGAGCCTCTCGCTCCCGAGCGTGGCCGCGCCCGAGGTCCGCTTCGCGAAGCCCGAGGACTACCGCCTCTACGACGCGCTGGTGTGCGCCCGCCTCGGCGTCTCGGTGCAGCAGCCGCACCCGGACCGCCCGCGCAACACCGCGGGCGCCATGCCGACCCCCGAGGAGGCCGCGGCGCGCCTCCCCTTCCCCGAGGCGCTGCAGAACGCCGCGCACGTCGCCGAGCGCGCGTCGTTCGACCTCCTGCCCGAGCGGCTCGTGACTCCCGTCGCGCACGTCCCGAGGGGGCTCACGCCCGACCAGCACCTCGAGCGCCGCTGCTTCGAGGCGCTCCTCGCGCGCTACGGCGCCGAGACGCTCGGCGCCGCGCGCCGCAAGCTCGAGGAGGAGCTCGCCACGGTGCGGGCGCTGGGGCTGGCCGAGTTCTTCCTCGTCGCCGCGGAGGTGACGGACTACTGCCGCGCCCACGGCATCCTCGCCGCCGGCCGCGGCTCCGCCGCCGCGTCGATCTGCTGTTACCTGCTCGGCATCACCGCCGTCGACCCCGTCAAGTACGACCTGCTCTTCGAGCGCTTCCTGCACACCGGCAAGGCGACGATGCCGGACGTCGACATCGACATCTCGTCGGCGCGCCGCGACGAGGTGATCGCCTGGGTGGAGAGCCGCTTCGGCGCCGCTACGGAGGCGATGGTCTGCAACAAGATCACCTACCGCCTGCCGCTGGCGATCCAGGACCTCGGCCGCGCGCTGGGGCTGCCGCCGGAGCTGCGGGTGAAGCTCTCGCGCGCGCTCGGGCGCGACTACCGCAACATGTCGCCGCGGCGCGCGCGCGAGGCCGAGGTGGCGTTCACGGAGGTGCTCGGCGACGCCCCCGCGAAGGAGGCGCTCATCGAGCTCCTCTCGAGCATGGAGTCATCGCACCCGCGGCACATCGCGCCGCACTCCGGCGGCGTGGTGCTGTCGCGCGAGCCGCTGACCCACTACTCCCCGCTCGAGCGCTCGTCGGGCGGCATCAAGATCATCCAGCTCGACAAGGACGACGCCGAGGCGCTCGGTCTCATCAAGCTCGACCTGCTCGGCCTGCGCATGCTCGCCGCGCTCGAGCACGCGCGCGAGGAGGTGTTCCGGCTCGAGGGCGTGTGGCTCGACCTCTCCGACCTCCCCGACGACGAGCGCGTCTGGGACCTGATCAGCCAGGGCGCCACCCTCGGCCTCTTCCAGGTGGAGAGCCCCAGTCAGACCCACACCTCCCGCGTGATGCGTGCGCGCACCATGCGCGACCTCGCGCACCAGATCGCCCTCATCCGTCCCGGACCCATCCAGTCTGGCACCGTGCACCCTTATCTGCGTCGGCGACAAGGGCTCGAGCCCACGGTCTATTGGCATCCGAGCCTGGAGAAGGTGCTCGGCAAGACCTACGGCGTGCTCCTCTTCCAGGAGGACGTGCTGCGCATCGCCGTCCACTTCGCCGGCATGACCTGGACCCTAGCCGACCGCTTCCGCAAGAAGGTCTCGTCGTGGCGCGACGTCGAGGACATCGAGCCCGACCGGCAGAGCTTCATCGAGGGTGCCCGCCGCACCGTCGGCGCTTCGCGCGAGGACGCCGATCGGGTGTTCGAGGCGGTGAAGTCGTACCAGGGCTTCGGCTTCGCCGAGTCGCACGCTTGGGCCTTCGCGCTGCACGCCTACGCCTCCGGCTGGCTGCGCGTGCACTACCCCGCCGAGTTCCTCGCCGCGATCATGACCGAGGAGCCCGGCATGTGGTCACCCAACACCAAGCGGCACGAGGCGCGCAACTGGGACGTGCCGTTCCTGCCCATCGACGTCAACCGCTCGGGTGTGCACTACCGCGTCGAGTGGGCGCGGCGCGAGGGGAAGCCGATCAAGGCGGTGCGGCCACCGCTCTGCGCGGCGAAGGGCGTGTCGGAGGACGCCGCTCGGACCGTGATGCTCGAGCGGCTGCGGGCTGGACCGTTCGCCTCCGTGGACGACCTGCACGCGCGCGTGGCGCTCGATCGGGACGTGTTCGAGGTGCTGGTGCGCAGCGGAGCGCTCGACGCGCTCGCTCCCCGCCGCGACGCGCTCTACCGCGTCGGTGTGCTGGACGGCTCGGCGCCGGCCGGATCGGCGCCGCTGCTCGCCTCGCCGACGCCCACGCCCGGGCTCGAGCCGCTCGGCGAGGAGGGGCGGCTGGTGTGGGACATGCACACGACGCGCTTCTCGACACTCGAGCTGCACGCGATCGACCTGGTGCGCGATCAGCTCCGGGAGCTGGGGGCGGTCTCGCTGGGGCAAGTTGCGCGCCTCGGGCGCGGGGCGCACGTTCGCACCGCCGGCCTCGTCGTGAGCCGGCAGAAACCGCCGACCGCCAAGGGATTCGCCTTCTACGTGATCGAGGACGGGCCGGTGCGCTCGCAGCTCATCATCAACCCTGACCTGTGGGCGGCGCATCGGACGCTGGTGCGCGACGCGATGATCATCGTGACCGATGCCGAGGTGGTGGATACGGGGTATCAGTTGACGTTGAAAGCGACGGGGTTGGGGATGGTGGAGGGGGCGGTGGGGGTGCGGGGGTATGAGTTCGGGTAACGCAACCCCGCGAATGCGCCAAACGGCAGACACGAAAGCCAAGATGTGGCGCTTTGTGACCAACGCCTCCACCGTCCCACTCTGTGCCAAGATGCCAATCGTCGCACCGCTCTGAGTACAGTCTTCGCATTGCCACAAGTACGATCTTCGCATCGCAACTGGTACACTCTTCGCACCACGTCTTCGAGGCGCGCCACCTGCGAGGTTCGAGTGGACTACCGGCGGATCGCCCACACAGATGTCCAAGCGCGCTTGGTGACACACGGAGCCGTCCTGATCGAGGGAGCAAAGGCCGTCGGCAAGACCACGACTGGCCTCGCTCTTTGCGCATCCCACGTCCGCCTCGACCGCGACGCCGCCGCCCGAGCCGCCGCGGGCGCCGATCCAGGTCTCGTACTCGACGGGTCGTCGCCGCGGCTCATCGACGAGTATCAACTCGTTCCGGGCATCTGGGAGACCGTCCGCAGCCACATCGACGAGCGACGCGCGAAGGGCCTCTTCGTCTTGACGGGCTCCGCCACACCTGATCCCGACGCGACCTCGCACGGCGGGGCTGGCCGGATCGCACGCTACACGATGCGGACGTTGAGCCAGTTCGAACGCGGCCGCTCGACCGGACGAACCTCGTTGGCTGCTCTCCTCGACGGCGCGACCCCGGATTCCGACCCCCAACGCATCAGCGTTCGCGAGACCATCGAATCATTGGTGATCGGCGGCTGGCCGGGCCATGCCGACCTCGACGCTACGAGTGCCATGGACGCCAACGCCGATTACCTCGACACGATCGTCCACGTCGATCTACCGCGAATAGACGGGGTACGACGCGACCCGGCAGCGCTCACGCGCTTCGTTCGAGGCTACGCGCGCAACACCGCGACCAACGCGTCGCTCGCCCGCATCGCCACGCTCGATGACAAGCCACTCGCGCCGAATACGCGCACCAACTACGTCCGCGCACTCGAGCGCCTCTTCCTGGTCGAAGACCAGGGCGCCTGGGCTCCGCGGCTCCGCTCGCGGGTCCGCCTGACAGTCACACCAAAGCGTCATCTGACCGAACCCTCCCTCGCGGTCGCCGCCCTCGGCGCGACGCCCGAACGGCTGCTCGGAAGTGAGATCGGGTGGACCGGCTTCCTGTTCGAGTCGATGGTGGTCCACGACCTCCGCGTCCTGGCCGGTCCGCAGCGCGCCCAGGTCCGCTACTACCAAGACAACAAGGGACTCGAGGTCGACGCGATCGTGGAGCGAAGAGACGGACGTTGGATCGGCGTCGAGGTGAAGCTCGGCGTCTCCCAGTTGGAGGCTGCTGCGTCGAACCTGCTCGCGATGCTCGACAAGCTCGACGACGAGACACGAACCGCTTGCGGTGCGCTGCTCGTCGTCGTCGCCGACAGCCCCACCTACGTTCGCCCGGACGGAGTGATCGTGACGTCGTTGGCGTCGCTCGGTCCTTGATCGCGCGCGCGTGCCCGACCGCGACATGGCACGTGTCGCCGTCGCACACTTCGCCGCGCAGCCAACCCCCCGCGTAGGCGCTGTTGGACGGTCACGTAGGCGGGCCCGGCCACGGCGACCGGAATCAGCGCTTCGATCAGACCACGGGTTCGACCGGCACCGGGCGACGAACTCGATTCCGTACTCCTGGCACGTTTGTGCGATCACCACCCCTTCACGGCGGCGCTCGTGCCGTCGTGCGTGAACGGCAGTTCGCCGCCATCCGACGGGGCCGTGGGACGAAGGTCGACGTACGTACCGCTGCCGGCGAGCGGCGACGGGCCCGTCTGCAGTTCGTTTCCAGAGCACTGAGCAGCCATGGTTCACGCTTACGTTGAAGCGTGGTTGCTCAGTGGTCCCGAATGTTCACTGGTACCGAATGCGCTCCGTGGTACATCCTGAGGTCACGGCGCGAGGCGCGTGTGAGGCGCGCGTTCGACGCTGCGACCATCATCGGGAGGATCGTCACGCCGACACCCGAATTCGATCGCCTACCGAGTCGCGTCGTCTTGGAGATCATCGACGAGCGCGGCGAACGTCCGTCCAGCGGGCCCTTCGGCGCCGAGGCGGAGGCGCGCGTATTCCACCTGCGCACCCGCTATGGCGACCACGAGATCGACATCATCGTCGAACGTGGCGACGGCCGGGCGCTGGCGCTGGCATCGTCGTCGTTCCGGCGGCCCTGCTCGGCGCATGATAGCAACACCAACGATTCGTCGCCGAAGGGGCTCCCGTCCCATCGAACGAGCCCGAAAGAGTGCCGGCCTCGCCGGCGCCTCGCTCAGCTCCAACAGCCGCTCGAGCGTGTTGGTCAGCGACCCAACACGACGTCGACCCCGCTCAGGACCAATCCGAGCGTCCGTTCCGACAGCCGACCCACACACTCGACGAGCACCCCGCGGTCGAGCGCAACGACCTGCGACACATTGGCAACCAAGTCTTTGGGAAGGCCCGTCGCGGCGGAGTCCAGCAGGACGTTGCCGGGGGCACCCGACCAGCGCAGGTTGCTGGTGAGCGGTACGCACACCACCGTTGCGATGCGGCTTCGGTTGAAGGCGTCGCACTGGACGACGACGACGGGGCGCCGGAAGCCCGGCTCAGACCCGGTCGGTTCGCCGAGGTCCGCCCACCAGACCTCGCCTTGGGCGATCACCACTCGGTCTGCTCGAACACCCTCCGGCCCGCATGTGCGACGAACGGGTCGACCTTCGCCTCGTCCGACACCACCGCGTCTAGGACCGCCGTGACATGTTCCGGCTCGTGCCGCGCCACGAACTCGCGAATGGCGCGGCTGTAGAGCTGACTCCGCGAGTGCCCGAGTCGCCGCGCGAGCCGCTCGGCGTCCTCGAACACGTCATCGGGAATGGAGATCGCCGTTTTCATACCAAGAGTATAACCGCGGTGCGGGACCGCGCACCGTTGGGGCCCGTCATGAGGCGGCGACCCGAAGCCGTCTCACCCCCGCCCCTGTACCGTCGCCGAGTATCCAAAGCACCGCTCCAGTGATCGATGCCCTACCTGCTGATGCACGCATCGCGCCAACGCTGCACGACTGGCTGCTCCTAGCCGCCATCATCGTGTTCGCGCTGGCCGGCTCAGGCACGCATGCAGGGCAAGGGGCTCATCGCCATCGAGGCGTTCGTGTCACTCCCCCTCGAGCGCGCGCCGCACCCGGTGCTGGCGGCACCCACACACGTGTTCGAGTTCCTAGAGTCCGACGGCGCGACCACGTACGCCCGCGCACTCAAGCAGCTCGGGCCGCTGGCGGCGGTGCCAATCCGCTCGGGCGCGGAGAGCTACGAGGACGCGATGGCGGCGCGCGGAGTCGCCCGCGGCGACGTCAAGCCGGTCGCGCTCAGCGCCCTCGTGACTGGGGGCCGCGCTTCGAGCGCGCGAGCCCGAAATCCGCGTGCGACCTCGGAGAGGGTGCCTTGCGCTAGGCAGGTGACAATGCTCACGAATCGACGAGGAAGCGCCATGCCCAATGACAGGGGGAGGGCCCCAACGCTCGGTGCCCTCCCCCTATCGCCAAGATGCCGGTCTCTTCAAAGCTCGTTCAGTCGAGCGGCTGCGTCACCGTAGCGGCGTCGAGTGTGATTTCCGTTTGGGCGAAGGCGCGACCGCTGAAGACGGCTCCCGTCTCCATCACGATCGCGGTCTTGCTAAGGACGACGCCGTGCATGCTCGAACCCGTTCCCAGCGTCACCTGACCGGCAACCTGCCAGAACACGTTCTCCGCGAGCGCGCCGCCCGCCAGGAAGACGGAGATGTCGTTCGCGAGCGTGAGATCCTGGGCGATCTGCAGAATCCAGACGTCGGTTGCGCTGCCGGTGAGGGTGACGTCGGTGTTGATCTCGACGCCCGTTCCCCACGTGTAGAGGCCGGGCTCGATGACGAGCCCACCGATGAGGCCGGCGGCCAGCTCGGTCG
>JACCWH010000110.1 GCA_013697735.1 Trueperaceae bacterium
ACTACAACCAGGCCATCGCCGACCACCTCGTCTACATGGGCGACGACGGCCTCGAGCCGTGGGTCATCGAACGCTGGGACGTGACGTCGGACGGCGTCTACACCTGGCACATCCAGCAGGGCATCACCTTCCACGACGGCACCGTACTCGACGCCGCGGCGGTGGTCTTCAACATCGAACGACTCGTCGTGCCCGAGAACGACCTCCGCTACGGGTCGTACTTCCAGCGCATGCAGAGCATCGAGGCCGTCGACGAGTACACCGTCGAGGTCGACATGGGCGCGTTCGATCTCGAATTCATGGAGCGCATGATCAACGTCGGCATCGTCTCGCCGACCGCGGTCGAGGCCCTCGGTGCGGATTTCCGTGATGCCCCCGTAGGCTCCGGTCCCTTCCGCTTCGTCTCCTACACGCCCGGCGAGCGCATCGTGCTCGAGCGCAACGCGGACTACTGGCGCGCAGGCGAGCCCCACGTCGATGAGCTCATCTTCCGCATCATCCCCGAAGCGAACGTGCGCCTGATCGAGCTCGAGGCCGGCACCGTGCACTACGCCGTCAACATGGCCGCCGCCGACCTGGCCCAGGCCGAACGCTCCGGGCTCGACGTTGTCACCGGTCCCGCCCTCGGCCGCCTCATCCTCTACATGAACTCCGAACGCATCACCGATCCCGCCGTCCGGCGCGC
This sequence comes from Trueperaceae bacterium, assembly GCA_013697735.1. Classification (GTDB taxonomy): domain Bacteria; phylum Deinococcota; class Deinococci; order Deinococcales; family Trueperaceae; genus SKWV01. The sequence goes on from JACCWH010000110.1 coordinate 686, forward strand.
GGTGAACCACGCCATCGATCGCGAGGTGATCGTCGACGTCGTGACGAACGGCCTCGCCGGTATCGCGTACTACGCCGTCCCGCCGACCACCTGGGCGTTCAACCCCGACATCCCGATCTACGAGCACGACGTCGAGCGCGCCAACCAGATCCTCGACGAGGCCGGCTGGACGCGCGGAGCCGACGGCATCCGTGCGCGTGACGGTGAACGGCTCGTATGGGACATGCCTGCGGACTCGATCCCGTCGCGCCTCCGCGCCGCCGAGATCGTGTCGGCCATGCTGGGTGAGCTTGGCATCCAGGTCAACATCCGTTCCATGGACAGCGCGGCCTTCACCGCCACGGCTCGTGGTGGCGATCACCACCTTGCATGGTTCCAGTGGGCCGGCAGCACCTCCGACCCGTGGGTCGCTGCAGGTGACCTGCACTGCAACTACGCCTGGAACATCGCGCAGTACTGCAACCCTGAACTCGACGCCCTCGTCGAGGAGGCGCTCGTCTCCCTCGATCAGGACCGTCGTCAGGAGCTCTACGACGAGTTCTTCACCTTCGTCCAGGAGGAGTCGTTCTACGTGGCCGTCGGGCACCTGCCCGCCGTCTTCATTGCGCGCCCCGAGGTCGAAGGCGTTCGCATCGTCGGGGGTCGTCTGCTGTTCAACGAGGCGCGCCTGGAGTAGCGGCTACACATTTTCGTTCAAGTACGACCAGGATGGGCTGCGACGATCGTGTCGCAGCCCATCTTCGTCGTAGCTCGCAATTCGCCGTGCCTACCGGGTCGTTTCTGCCTCGTTCCGGCCTACATTCGGTCCTCTCGTCGGTCTCCGCTGCGTCCCCGGCGTACCCTCCAACGTTTGCGATCCCTTCCCACTCTCCCAGGTGAGGAACAGTTCACGCAGCCTGGCTGGATAGACTGCCGACATCGCGCCGCACCGATCGCCCCCTCCACCAGCACCGCGATCGCCTTCCCAGCCGGAGGCGGCGAAAGGAACCGACATGCTCGTACGCCCACTCCGCAGACGTCGCGCAGCTCCGCGAGGCGTCGACCTCGGCGCCCTGCTGCTCGTCCTGCTCGCGCTCCTCGTGCTCCCCGTCGCCCTTGCCCAGGCACCGGCCGACGGCGAGCGACTCGAGGGCGACGATGTCGTCGAAGGTCGGATCGAAGGCGTCCCGGCCACGTTCTCCGTCGGTCTCCAGGGCGGGCTCCCGGGCTACCGCTACGCCTCGCTCGTCGGCGCCATGCGCACGGACGCGTTCGGCGTGGCCGCCCGCATCGGCTACGGCTCGGTGGGCGTGAGCGGCGGCGTGCAGCTGCGCTTCTACCCGCCGCTGCCGCTCCCCATCCCGACGTACGTCGCCGCGGGGCTCGACGTCTACACCGGCAACACCGCGTTCCACGCCGCGCTCGGTGCGCACGTGCCGGTGGGGCAGCGCGTCCGGCTCGACCTCGAGGGGGGCGTGGCGCGCGCCTCGACGCTCGTGGGCACGGTTTGGGCGCCCTACGCCTCCTTCGGTGTGTCGTACGGCTTCCCACTCACG
>JACCWH010000145.1 GCA_013697735.1 Trueperaceae bacterium
CGCTGTGGCTCTCGCATGCGCTCGGCGCCCCCGCCGTCGGGGCCGCCGCAGTGATCGCCTACCTGGCTGCCGGGGCCGTCCACCCCTCGAGCTCGACGTCCGCGGCGGAGAGCGGCGGCGCGAACAGATACCCCTGACCAGCTTCACAACCGAGCGCGCGCAAGAACTCGAGCTGCTGCCGCGTCTCGATCCCTTCGGCGACCACGTCGATGCCGAGGTTGCGCGCGAGGTGGACGATGGCGGTGACGATCTCGCGCGACCCCTCGTCGTCCGCGACGCCTTCGATGAAGGAACGATCGATCTTGAGCGTGTCGATCGGCAAGCGCCGGAGGTACCCGAGCGAGGAGTAGCCGGTGCCGAAATCGTCGATCTGCACCTGGATGCCGCGCGAGCGCAGCTTTCCGAGCGCCTCGACGGCGGCGTCGGCACCTGCCATGAGCGCGCTCTCGGTGATCTCGAGCCTGAGCGCCTCGCTCGGCAGGCCCGCCGCCGCTAGGGCCCCCTCGACGGTGGCGACGAGGTCGTCGAGCGACACGTGCACCGCGGAGACGTTCACGCTCACCGACACGTCCGGCACGACGCGACGCCAGAGGGCGATCTGAGCGCACGCTGCGCGCATCACGAAGCGATCGATGGCGGCGATGAGCCCCGATTCCTCCGCCAGGGGGATGAACTCCCCCGGCGAGATCGCGCCCCTGTGCGGGTGGTACCACCGCACCAGCGCCTCGAAGCCGATGAGGCGCTCGCCGTGCAGCGCGAGTATGGGCTGGTACGCGACACTGAGGTCGCCGCGATCGAGCGCCTCGCGCAGATCGGTCTCGAGCTCGAGGCGGGAGACCGCCCGAGCGTGCATGGCGACGTCGAACACGGCGTGCGGGCGCCCCTCGTACTTCGCGCGGTACATCGCGATGTCGGCGTCGCGAAGGATCTCGTCGGCGTCGCGGTGGTCCCCGCTCGAGTAGGCGATTCCGATGCTCGCGGTCATGAAGAGCGCTCTCCCCTCGATGTCGAACGCCGCGCGCAGCGTCGCGTGCACGCGCTCGGCCGCCACGATCGCGTCGTCGTCGTCGAGCAGATCGTCGAGCAGGATGCAGAACTCGTCCCCGCCGAGCCGCGCCACGGTGTCGACCTTGCGAACCGCGGCCGTGAGCCTGGCGGCGACCGCAGCGAGGAGCGCGTCGCCGGCTCCGTGCCCGAGCGAGTCGTTCACGGCCTTGAAGCGGTCGAGATCGATGAAGAGGACGGCGAATCGCTTCGTGGGGTCGCGGCTCTCACGCACGAGGACCTGGTCGAGCCGATCCATCAGCAGCGCCCGATTCGGCAGATCGGTCAGTTCGTCGTACATCGCGTCGCGCCGCAACCGCTCCTCGTACTCCTTGCGCAGCGTGGCGTCGCGCGACGAGGTGACGATGCCGACCACGGCGCCGTCGTCGTCGCGCACGACCTGCGAGGTGGTCTCGAGCCACATGGCGCGCCCCCCCTTCGCCAGAGCGCGGTAGGTGACCGGTTCGGCATGATCGTCACCGAAGCGGAGCGCGCGGAACGACTCCTCGAGCAGCGGGTGGTCGGCCGGCGTCGCGAGGTCGAAGAGGGTGCGACCGATCAGCTCCTCACTCTCGTAGCCGAGGAGCGACGCGCTCGAGGGGCTGACGTACGTGAAGGGGCCGTCGGGCGAGTGGAGGCAGACGAGATCGCGCATGTGCTCCGCGAGGAGACGGAAGCGGCGCTCGCTGTCGCGGATGGCGGCGTTGAGACGCGCGTGCTGCACGGCCACCGACACCTGCTCGGCGACCGCGCCGAGCAGCCGCACGTCGTCTTCGTCGAAGTCGGGACCGACCGCCTCGGCGTTGAGGACGCCCAGCACCTCGCCATCCACGAGCAACGGCACTGCCACCTCGCTCTGCACTCCGTCGCCCGAGGAGAAGAAATCGGGGTCGCTCGCGGTGTCGAGCACCAGCTCGGCGCGCCCGGTCCGCGCGACCCGGCCCATGATCCCCTGGTCGAGCCGCATGCGCTTCGGCAGGTCGGCGTACCCCACACCGTGGTGAAGTACGAGCTCGTCACCTTCGACCATGAAGGCGGAGACCATCGTCTTCCCCACGAGCCGAGCCGTCCCCTCGACCGCGGCCCTGATCACGTCGTCGACGCCGAGCGCTCGCGCGACGGCGCGGCGGAGCTCGTCGAGCAACGCGAGCTCCTCGGCGCGCGCGCTCGCCGACTCGTAGAGCTCCTGGTTCGTGCGAGCCTGCTCGCGGCTCTCGTCGAGCAGTTCGACGCGCACCAGCGCCGCGCCGGCTGCCTGGGCCACGGCCTCGAAGAACGAGACCCGCTCGGGGTCGAAGTCTCGCCCGGGTTCGCAGATCGCGGCCACGAGCGCTCCCGAGGGCTGACCGGCGCGTGAGCGCAAGGGGACGCCGAGCAGTACCTCGGCAGGGCCGAGTCCGAGGGCGGCGGCCGCAACGGACCCTCCGCCCTCGTCACCACGGGACCACTCGAGTGCGCCCGCTTCGAGCACGCGCCACGAGAGCGTGTCACCCCGCGCGACGCTCGCACCGACCGTCGCCGCGCCGCTCCCCGACCGCCTGCGCGAATCGACCACGCGGAGGGCGTCGCCGGACGGTTCGAGCCACAACAGCGTCGCCGTGTCGGCCCGCACGGCGTCGAGGACGGCGTCGAGCACGAGGCGCGCCACGTCGGCCTCGTGTTCGGCCACCGAGATCTCATCGGTCGTCACCACCAAGCGTCGAAGTCGCTCGACCTGCTCGCGCATACGTTCGCGCTGCGCCTGGTGCTGCAGCTCGAGCTCGATCCCTTCGGTGAGCGACGAGAGCAGCCCCCGGTCGCGCGGCGAGAAGGCGTTCGGCGTCTTCGAGAAGATGTTGAGCACGCCCCAGGTCGTGTCGCCGAGGTGCAGCGGCGCCACCTCGACGGATCCGACGATGGCGCGGACGTCGCGGTCGAATTCGACGTCGGCGGTATCGGGGATCGACATCCAGCCGTCGCGCCTCAGCCGTTCGATGAGACGCGCGTCGCCCGCACGCTGGAGGTGACCGGCCCCTTCGAGGAGCCGCTCGAGGCGCGGCAACCGCTGCCCGCGAGCGTCGAGGGCCTCGATCCGCTCTTCGCCGGGACGGAGGTGGAAGATCAGGCACCCGTCGACGGCCAGGTCCTGCGCGAGGCGGCGGGTCAGCGCAGGGAAGAACTCCGTGATGTCGTCGCTCGCGAGCAAGAGCCGCTCGATGTCGGCGCGCAGCGTCTGGGCCCGCACCGCCTGCTCGGCCCGATCCTGGAGCCGGAGTCGGCGTACCACCGTGCCGAGGTGGTGGCCGAGCGCCTCCGCGAGCCTGAGCGACTCGTCGCCGAAAGCGTCAGCGTCTTCGAAATTGTCGAGTCTGAAGGTCGCAGCGATCTGGCCGTCGAGCACGATCGGGAAGGCGAGCGTGGAGCGGATTCGCGCCGTGTCTCCGAGGTCGCGGAGTTGGTCGCTCAGGGGCACCGGCAGCAACGATTCGTTTCGATCGGCGACGTTCCGGATCAGGAACGCGTGATCGGCGTCACCGAAATCGGCGAGGATGTGCTCCTCGCTGAACACCACGGAGACGAGCCGGTCGAGATCGAATCCTCGCGTGGCGGCGAAGCGGTAGTTCCCGTCGTCACCCCGCACGATGAGACTGCCGGCCTGCGCACCCGGGACGAGCTCGAGCGCGTGCTCGAGGATGGTGTCGTAGAAGGCGGGCGATATGGAGCGTTCGAGGAGGTCGCGCGTCAGGGAGAGGAGCACCCTCGCGAGTCGCGCGTCGCTCGTGATCGTCGGGTCGTCACGGCTTGACACGCCCGGGGGACCTCCTCTACCGTGATCCGCAGTCTACGGGAAGAGAGGTGGTCCCATGGTAGACGCCCATGCGCGTTCACCCCGCCATCCGCAGGAGACACCCTGAAACGCATCAAACGGCACGTCGCACACGACGATCAGGAAGAGTCGTTCGGCCAGCGCAAGGATCGCCGCAGACCGCGTGGACGAGTCCGCGCGGCGAACCTCACCGACGCTGCCGGCGGCGTCGCCGAGGTCGCCTGGCTCATCGAGCGCGGCTTCTTCACCTCGGTCGAGGGTGAGCTCAAGAGCGGCAAGGAGGCGACGGTCTATCTCGGTCATGGCCCCACCGGCCTCGTCGCCGTGAAGGTGTATCGGGAGGTGCGTTCGTTCAAGAACGACGCGCGCTACCGCGAGGGGCGCTTCGTGGGCGATGCCCGGACCGCCAAGGCGATCGCCAAGCGCACGGGCTTCGGCAAGAAGGCGCAGGCCGCCCTCTGGGCCGCGCACGAGTACCACATGCTCTGGCGCTTTCGCGCCGCCGGGATCCCGGTCCCGGAGCCGCTGGTCGGTCCGGAGCGCTCGGAGATCCTCAAGTCGGGTGAGGTGGTGCTCATGCGCTACATCGGCGACGAACGGGGCGCCGCTCCGCGACTCGCGGACGTGGCCCTCTCCGAAACTGAGGCGCGCTCCGCCTTCCAGCAGAGCGTCCACTGGCTCGGCGAGATCTGGCGCGCAGGCTTCGTGCACGCCGATTACTCGACCTACAACCTCCTCTGGTGGGACGGCGGCGTGGTGGTGATCGATCTCCCCCAGGCCGTCGACGCACGCCACAAGGAGGCGCGCGAGCTGCTCGCTCGCGACGCCGATTCGCTCTGCACCTCGTTCCGAACCCTAGGGCTCGACGAGGACCCAGCGCGCGTGGTCGCGCAAGCGCTCGGGCCGAAGGGCTGAGCGTTCGGCCCCACCGCGCTCCGCCGTCTACTCGTGCGGCGCGGCTCGCGGCGCGGCTCTCGGCGGGGTCGGCAGCGAGAGGGTCCGCCACGCCGCCCCGCGCAGGTGCTTCGCGAGCAGGACGATCTGGCCGACGTGCTGGCCGTAGTGGTCGATCTGCCGCGCGATCGCCCGCGCGACCGTGTGCGGTTCGCCGCGAATGGTCACGATGCGGGCGAGGTCGGCGGGCGCGAGTGCGTCGACGGCCGCGAGCGTGACGCGCCAAGCGTCGTCCCAGGCTCGCCGAAGGTCCTCCGGTGCGTCGTCTCGGAGCGCGAACTCGCCATTGCGATCGCGATCCTCCTTCTCACCGTCGGAGGTGAGGAAGTCCGTCCAGCGCGAGCGCATGTTGCCGGCGACGTGTCGGACGATCACCGCGATCGAGTTGGCGTCCGGGTCGATGAGGACGTGCCAGTCGTGTCGCTCGAGTTGCGCGAGCGCTCCGTCGGCGAGCACCTGCTGACGACGGAGGACCCAGCGCATCTCGTCGAGAGCGATGGCGGCGGGGTCCGAAGCGGTGTGGTCCGTAGCGGTGTGATCGGGCTGAGCGTCCATGGCCGAATCTACGCCACACGCCGGGCTAGACTGCCGTGATGAAAAGGGTCGTCCTCGTGGTCGGCAGCCTCAACGTCGATCTCGTGGTCCGCGTGGCGTCGCATCCGCGCCCTGGTGAGACCGTCGCCGGCGGCGATCTGGCGCGCTTCCCGGGCGGAAAGGGGGCGAACCAGGCCGCAGCCGCGGCACTCGCGTCGGGAACCGACGTGGTGGTACGGATGCTCGGTCGCCACGGCCCCGACGCCGACGGCGCCCTCGTGCGCGCCGCCCTCCACGAACGCGGCGTCGATCTCGAGTCGGTGCACACCACGCTCGACGCACCGACCGGCGTGGCGCTCATCACCGTCGACGACGAGGGACAGAACGCCATCGTCGTCTCCGGCGGTGCCAACCACGCACTGAGCGCCGCCGACGTCGACGCGGCGCTGCGCGGGGGCGGGGGCGGGGGCGTCCCGAGCCTCGTGCTCACGCAACTCGAGACGCCCCTGGTCGTAGTGGCCCACCTCGCGGCGCGCTGCGCGCTCGAGCACGTGCCGTTCGTACTCAACGCCGCACCACCGCTCCCGCTCCCCGACGGACTCTGGTCGAGCATCGACACGTTGATCGTGAACGAGCACGAGGCGGCCGTACTCGGAGCGTCGGCCGCGTCTTCGGTTGCGCCGGGCGCGGACCGACGGGCGCGTCGCGTCGCCGCACTCGACGCCGCCGACACCCTCGCCGCACGGGGCGTGGGCACCGTGATCATCACGCTCGGCGAGGCCGGCGTGGTGTGGGCGGGAGCGTCTCGTGGGGAGCGGGAGGCGTTCCAGGTCGACGTTCGAGACACGACTGGCGCCGGCGACGCCTTCTGCGGTGCGTTCGTAGCCGCGCGCGCGACGGGCGCCGACGTCGAGACGGCGATCGCCTTCGCCGCCGCGGCCGGCGCGCTCGCGGTCGGACGCGAGGGAGCGATCCCCAGCCTCCCGAGTCGCGCGGAGATCGAAGCGCTCCTCAGTCCCTGAGCCGCTCAGGCAACCAGCCGCGCCTCGTGTCGGCGCGTGTTCGCCCAAGCGAGCGCGACGATCGCCAGGAGTACGGCCAGCACGATGGCGAGCACGCTGGGAATCGCCTCCGGCCCGGCAGCGGCGGCGGCGATACCGATTGCGGGAGCGCCCACCACGGGCCCGAGATTCCCCGCGGCGATCACGAACGGCCCGACGCGCTCGGCACGAGTTCCGAAGCGACGCTGCACCCAGGCGACGCCCGTGGGGAACACGGGCCCGAGCGCGAGGCCGGCCACGCCGTAGCCCACGAGCGCGAGCCCCGGGAGGTGCGCGATCCCGACACCGACGAGTCCCCCGAGCACGCATGCGACCACGATGTCGCGCGGCTTCGCACGGCCGCCCAGGGCGGCGGCGCCGAACCGCCCGAGCGTCATGGCGACCCAGAAGACCGACGCCGCGAGCGCTGCCCGCGCAGCACCCACCTGCTCGGCGAGGTGCGTGGGTGCCCACGCGGTGGTGCCCACCTCCACGGCGACGTAGACGAAGAAGAGTGCGCAGAAGAGCACCACCACGCCCACCTCCAACGCGGCACGCGCCGAGCTCGTCGACGCGCCGAGCACCGGCGGTAGCCACGGTGTTCGCACCACCTGCACGGCGACCGCTACGGCGAGGAGCGCCGAACCGCCGAAGACGACGGCCGTCACCGCCCCGCCGCGCGCATCGCCGCCCACATCCATCAGCGTGGTGGCGAGGGCGACGAGCGCGGGCGAGAGTACGGCGCCGACACCGAACGTCCCGTTGATCAGGTTGACGGCCGCCGCCCCACGCGCGGCGAAGACACGCGCGAACAGGAAGTTGTAGAGCACCACGGCGAGCCCGTAGCCGAGACCGACGAGGAGCGATCCGGCGAGGGCACCGCCCCACGTGGGCGCGAACGCGATCCCCACGCTCCCCACTCCGACGAGCACGGAGGACGCCAGCAGGGCGGGCCGATAGCCGAAGCGAGCGAGCACCGCGCCCGCGAGTAGCGTGCTCACGAACGCCCCGCCGAAGTGCGCCGACACACTCGTCCCGACCTCCGCCACGCCGATCGCGTAGCGCGCCTGCAGGGCGCCGAACGACGGGCCATACAGCGCCTGCACGCCGCCGATGTGGAGGAACGTGAGGAGCCCGAGGAGCATGAGCGCGCGCTCGGCACCACCCGAGGGGGCGCCGTCCGCGGCGGGTGTCGGGTCGGGTCGCGGATCGGGGGGGAGGGCGCGAGTCACGGCGGGCATCGTACCGGGGGAGGTGCGCCCACCGTCAGAGCGTGGCGCCGAACGTCTCGGCCAGCCCACGGCGGCCCACCGCCGTCACCCGAACCTCACCACCGGCGGCCGCGCCGGCGAGCCAACCACGTCGATGCAGCTCCTTCGCCACGTCCGCGCCGATCGCCCCAGCGACGTGGTGACGCCCTTCGGTCGAGTCCAGGCACGCCAACGCCAGTCCCCGCCGACGCGCCGGCATCGCCAACATGTTGAGCCCGAACTCCCGAAGACGCCGCCGCCCGAGCAGGGTCACCTCGAACTCCCTCCCGGCGAACACACACCAGCCGCTCGCCACCATGGCGTCCGCCAGGGCGACGGCGACGGGCCCGCCGAGATGGTCGTAGCACCACCACGCGGCATCTGGGGGAGCGAGGGTAACGGACGGCCACGTGGGGCCGACCTCGGGCGCGAGGGCGACGAGCGCAGCGAGCACCCGCGCGACGTCGGGATTGCTGAGGCAGTAGGAGCGGTGGCGGCCGTGCCGGCGCGGCGTCACGAGCCCGGCGACGGTGAGCGCTCGCAGGTGTCCGCTCGCCGCTTGCGGCGAGACGTTCGCGCGTCGGGCGAGCGCCCGTGCTGGCAGTCCGCCGACGGCCTCCGTGAGGGCCTCGAGCATGCGCGCTCGAGCCGGTCGAGCGAGGATCCGAGCCATAGTTGCGAGACGCTGAGCATCCATGCTTCACACTACGTATGAACCGTGAACGCTCAGTGCTCCGCGAGGCCATACCCGAACCCCTCCGGGAGCGCTGCCGAGAGGGAGGTGCGCCGGTATGATGGCCGGACGGCGCGGGCCCGCCCGCCGCCCGGAGGCTCCACCATGGCGACCATCCGCGAGCTCGACGAGCTCAGGCGCACCTACCTGCGGTTCTTCGAGAGCAAGAGCCACCTCGTCCTTCCGTCCGCGTCGCTGAAGAGCGACGATCCCGGGCTGATGTTCAACGTGGCCGGCATGCAGCAGTTCAAACCCTACTTCCAGGGCGCCGTGCCGACGTTCGAGGGGCACGAGGGCGTCTGGAAGCGCGTGGTGACGTCGCAGAAGTGCATGCGCGCGGGTGGCAAGGACTCCGACATCGAGAACGTCGGCCGCACGCGTCGCCACCACACGTTCTTCGAGATGCTCGGCAACTTCTCCTTCGGCGACTACTTCAAGTCGCAGGCGGCGGCGTGGGCGTGGGAGTTCCTGACGCACGACGCGTGGCTCGGACTCGATCCGGAGCGCCTCTACGTCACCGTCTTCACGGACGACGACGAGGCCTACGACGTCTGGACGACGGAGGTCGGGGTGCCGGCCGAGCGCGTCTCGCGCTTCGGCGAGGCCGAGAACTTCTGGCCCGCGAACGCCGTCGCGGACGGTCGTGCAGGACCGTGCGGCCCCTGCTCCGAGATCTTCTACGACCGCGGCCCGGAGTACGGCTCCGCCGACGAGACGGGGCCGAACACCGGCGCGGGCGATCGCTACATGGAGATCTGGAACCTCGTGTTCACCCAGTACGACCTCGTCGACGGGGAGCTGCGGCCCCTGCCGATGCAGAACATCGATACCGGGATGGGCTTCGAGCGCCTTGCGACGGTGGTCACCGGTGCGCACGATGCCTACGGCACCGAGCTCATGCAAGGGAGCATCCGCACGCTGGTCGAGGCGTCGGGCGTTCCCTACCGCGACCTCGAGAGCCCCGCGCACCGAATAGTCGCCGATCACGCGCGCTCGGTCACCATGTGCATCGCCGACGGCATCCTGCCCGCGAATGACGGCGCGGGATACGTGATCAAGATGCTCATACGCCGTGCGGCGCGACAGGCGTACCTCCTCGGCGTGGAGGGGAGCATCCTGCACCGGCTCGTGGCCAACGTCGCGGACGCCATGGGGGGCGCCTACCCGGCCGTGCGCGACGCACAGGAGCGGATCGCCGCGATCGTCCGGACCGAGGAGGAGCAGTTCCTCACCACGCTCGAGGCGGGTATCGCTCGCGTGAAGGACCTGCTCGACGCCCTGCCGGGCGAGGTGCTCGACGGTGAGACCGCGTTCGATTTGTGGCAGACGTACGGCTTCCCGCTCGACCTCACGGTCGAGATGGCGGCGGAGCGCGGCGTGGGCGTCGACCGAGTCGGCTACGACGTGGCGCGTGAGCGCGAACGCGCACGTTCGCGCGCAGGTCGGGCGACGAGCGCCATGTTCGGCGCGGCCGACGTGTTCACCGCCGTCGCGGCCGAGCACGGACCCACCGTGTTCGTCGGCTTCGACGAGCGGGAATCCGACGCGAAGGTGCTCGCGATCGTGGTCGACGGCGAGCGCCTCGAGCGCGCTCCCCAAGGGAGCTCCCCGCGGATCGTGCTCGACCGCACTCCGTGCTTTGCGGAGGGGGGCGGGCAGGTCGGTGACGCAGCGAAGATCACGTGGAGCGGTGGACTCATGGCCGTCACGTCGACCACGAAGGGCGCCCAAGGCGTCGTGGTCCACCACGGTCGAGTGATTCGCGGCGCGCTCGACGTCGGCGCCGACGTGCGCGTGGCGGTCGATCCCGGCCGGCGCGAGACCGAGCGGCACCACACCGCTACGCACCTCCTGCACGCGGCACTGCGCGAGGTGCTCGGTGAGCACGTCGCGCAGGCGGGCTCACTCGTCGCCCCCGACCGCCTCCGTTTCGACTTCAGCCATGGCGCGGCGATCCCCCCGGAGGCGCTGCGCGAGGTCGAGCGGCGGGTGCAGTCGTGGATCCTCGCCGACCTCGCCGTCACGTGGGAGGTGGTGCCCATCGCGCGGGCGCGCGAGGCGGGCGCGATGATGCTCTTCGGCGAGAAGTACGGCGAGCAGGTGCGCATGGTCCGCGTCGGCGACGACACCAACGCCCCCTCGATCGAACTCTGCGGCGGCACGCACGTGCGCCGCACGGGCGAGATCGGCACCGTAGCCATCACGCTCGAGGAGGCGGCCGCCGCCGGGGTCCGGCGCATCGAAGCGGTCGCCGGCCGGGCCGCATTCGAGCACCTCGCCGACGTGCGAGCGTACGCGAGCGCAGCGTCACGAGCCTTCGGGGCGCGACCCGACGAGCTCGAGGCGCGCGTCCGGGCGTTGCAGGCCGAGGTCAAGGGGGCAGAGCGAGAGCATGCGCGACTGCGCGACCGACTCGCGGCGGCGCAGACGGGTGGCGGAGGTGAAACGGAGCTACGCGAGGCCAGCGGCTACCGCTACGCCGCGCTCGCGCTCGACGGGCTCGACGCCGCGGCGCTCCGGACCGCGGCCGACACGCTCCTTCAACGCAGCGGCGCGGACGTCGTCGTACTCGGCAGCGGTCAGCTCCTCGTGGTCAAGGTCTCCGAAACGGCGCGCGAGCGGGGCGCGCACGCCGGCAACCTCGTGCGCGAACTCGCCGCTCGAGGCGGCGGCGGTGGCGGCGGCCGGCCCGACATGGCGCAGGCGGGGGTCAAGGATGCGGCCGGACTCGAGGCCGCCCTCGGCGCGGTCGGCGAGGTCCTGGCGGCCTGAAGCGCATGGATCCCGTTCCCCCACCACCGCATCCGGGCGACGTGGTGATCGCGCTCGACGTCGGCGACGCCCGGATCGGCGTGGCTCGCGGCGAGGTCGGATCCCCCTTCGCGTTCGGCCGCGGGACGATCCCGGGCGGGAACGACGCCGCCACGCTCGTTCGGCTGACCGAGCTGCTCGAGCGCGAACGGGCGTCGCGCCTCCTCCTCGGGCTCCCGCTGCGAACCGATGGCCGCGACTCGGCGCAGACGACGAGCGTACGTGCACTCGCGGAGCGCCTCCGGGGCCTCGCCGTGCCGGTCGAACTCGTCGACGAGCGCTTCACCACGCAGGCGGCGCAACGCCGCGTTCGTGGCAGCGGCCTGCCGCGCGGAAAGCGCCAGGAGAAGGGGCGGCTCGACGAGGCGAGCGCCGTGCTCATCCTCGAGGGGTGGCTCACGCGCTACGCCCGCCCCGCCGTGCCGCCAGAGGGGGATGCCCCCGCGTGACGGACGGTCGAGGATCGAGGCGAGCTGCACCGGACGCACCCCCCGCCGAGCGGCGTCGAGCCCGGCAGCCGGCCGGGCGACGGCTCGTGCCGTTCCTTCTCGCGTTGGTGCTCATCACCGCCGCAGCCACCGCCTACGTGGCGTGGGCGCTCCGGCCCGCCGGCCCTTCGGCGGAGCGCGTCACGTTCGAGGTGCCGAGCGGCGTCGGCGCCCGCAGCGTCGTGCGTGCGCTGCACGACGAGGGACTGATACGCGAACCGCGCGTCTTCCTCGCACTCTTGATATGGCAGGGCGTCGATCGGCGGGTGGGCGAGGGCCTCTACGACCTCACTCCGGCGATGGACGCGTTCGAGATCGCGGGCGCGCTCGAGCGCGGTGGTCGGCCACGCACCGTCCGCCTCGTGATCCCGGAGGGGAGCCGCCTCGTCGACGTGGCGCGCCGACTCCACACCCTCGGACTCGCCGAGCGTGACGAGGCGCTGGCCCTGAGCGAAGCACCCACCCAACGCCCGAGTGGTGTGCCCGACGACGCCGGCCTCGAGGGCTACCTCTTCCCCGCCGTCTACGAGGTGCCGGTGGGCGAGCCGCCCGAACGGACGTTCGCGCGCATGGTGGCGCGCTTCGAGCGCGAACTCGACGACGAGACGCTCGCGCGCGTCGAAGCGGCCGGTCTCACCGTGCACGCCTGGGTCACCATCGCGTCGATCGTGCAGTCCGAGGCCGCGAACGACGCGGAGATGCCGATCATCGCGGGCGTGTTCCTCAACCGCCTCGACGTCGGCATGCCGCTCCAGTCCGACCCGACGGTCGCCTACGGCCTCGGCAAGGACCTGCCGGCGCTCGACTTCCCCGGGGGCGACTTCGCGGTCGATCACCCCTGGAACACCTACACCCGCGACGGCTTGCCCCGAGGGCCGATCGGCAACCCGGGGAGGTCGGCGCTGGAGTCGGTCCTCGCACCGGCGCGAACCACCGACGATGGCACCCTCTGGCTCTACTTCCTCCACGGCGTCTCGGCGCACGGACCGGTGTTCCGGCCGAACGTCGATCTCGACGGGCACGTCCGCGACGTGAATCGCTACCTGCGCTGAGGGGAGGCCACGGGTGACGCGGGCCGGTGGCTGCGGTAGGATGCGCGAGGCACAAGCCAACAACCGCAACCGGTCGCCCTTTGGGGGGGCGAAGTGGGAGAGTACCCGTGAAGTTCGTGCTCGCTATCTCGCGCGGAATCGACGCCGTGACCGCGCTCCTCGGCAAAGCGGCCTGGTGGGCCGCACTCGCCATGGTGCTCGTCGGCGTCGAGAACGTGATCGCTCGCTACGGGTACCAGTGGATCAGGCGCACCTTCGGTGACGACGTCGCCGCGGCGCTCTCGAACAACACGTACCTCGAGGCGCAGACGGCGCTCTACAACTTCGTCTTCCTCATCGGCGCCGCCTACGTACTGCAGGTCGATGGACACGTGCGCGTCGACATACTCTTCTCGCGCCTGCGCGCCCGCACGAAGGCGTACGTCGACATCGTCCTCACGTTCGTCTTCCTACTGCCGTTCTGCTGGATGGGGATCTACTTCGGCAACGACTACGTGACGCGCTCCTGGGCCCAGGGTGAGATCAGCCCCAACCCGGGTGGACTCGCGCGTTATCCGATCAAGACGATGATCATCGTCGCCTTCGCGCTCCTCGTCGTTCAGGCGATCTCTCAGGTCATCAAGCACGTTGCCTTCCTGCGCGGCGTCCCCGACTCGGGGAGCCCGTACGAGCGCGATCTCGGCCCCACCGACGACGACGGCAACGTGCTGCCGCAATCGGCGAAGGTGCACGCCTGATGCTCGGTTTGGCGATGTTCGCCGCCGCTGTCGGCTTCCTCCTCGTCGGCTTTCCCGTCGCCTTCACGCTCGGTGGGACGGCGGTGCTGTTCATGCTCATCGGCTCGGACTTCCTGCCGACCGTCGTGGGCATCGCGTTGCCGTGGGAGGCAGAGTTCCGCTTCTCGCGCCTGAACATCCTGCCGCAACGCATCTTCGGCACGATCATGGACAACTACACCCTCGTGGCGGTGCCCTTCTTCGTCTTCATGGGCGTGATGCTCGAGAAGTCGGGCCTCGCGGAGGAGCTGCTCGAGACGATGGGCATGCTCTTCGGCTCGCTGCGCGGCGGCCTCGCCATCTCGGTGGTTGCGGTGGGCGCGCTGCTGGCCGCGTCGACGGGCGTGGTCGGCGCCTCGGTGGTCACGATGGGCGTGCTGGCGCTGCCGGTGATGCTCAAGTACAAGTACTCCAAGCCGCTCGCCACTGGCGTGATCGCCTCGTCGGGCACGCTCGGGCAGATCATCCCGCCGTCGATCGTGCTGGTGATCCTCGGCGACCAGATCGGGGTGTCGGTCGGCGACCTCTTCCTCGGCGCGCTCATCCCGGGCTTCGCGCTCGCCGGGCTCTTCATGCTGTGGGTCGTGTTCGTGGCGCTCACGCGGCCGGACGAGGCGCCGGCGCTGCCGCCGGAGGCGCGCACGCTCACGGGTTTCCCCTTGATCCTGAAGGTGATCAAGAACCTGATCCCGCCGCTGGTGTTGATCCTGCTGGTGCTCGGTACGATCTTCTTCGGCATCGCCACCCCAACGGAGGCCGGCGCCATGGGCGCGGTCGGTGCGCTCCTCCTGGCGGTGATCAACCGTCGGCTGAGCATGCGCAACCTCACCAACGCGATGGATCAGACGGTGCGCCTCACGTCGATGGTCTTCATCATCCTGACGGGCGCGACCGCCTTCGGCATGGTGTTCACGGCGCTCCACGGCGACCGCGTGGTGCACGAGTTCCTGCTCAACCTTCCGGGCGGACACGTGGGCTTCGTCTTCTTCGCGATGTTGGTGATCTTCCTGCTCGGCTTCTTCATCGACTTCATCGAGATCACGTTCATCGTGGTGCCGCTCCTCGCTCCCATCGCACTGGCGCTCTTCGGCCCCAACCTCATGGTCTGGTTCGGCGTGCTCATCGCCATGAACCTGCAGGCGTCGTTCCTCACGCCGCCGTTCGGGTTCGCGCTCTTCTACCTCAAGGGCGTCGCGCCGCCCTCGATCAAGACGCACCACATCTACAAGGGCGTGATTCCCTTCATCGTCATCCAGCTCGTGATGGTGGTCACGATCGCGCTCTTCCCACGCATCGTCACGTGGTTGCCCGAGCTCGCACGCACAGTGCGCTGAACGGGCACCCGACGTGAAAGCGCCCCCGGTCGGCGAACCGACCGGGGGCGTTTCCATGTACGGGTGCGGACGGTCGCTAGGACTCGTCGCCGTACACGTAGCGGTGCCACGCGTACTCGCTGACCTCGCTCCAGGCGCGGATGTCGCTCGCGAACTGGCGGTAGTCCTCGAGAACGCGCGCGTAGAGCGGGTTCGCAGCGGCGTTGATGTCGTGGAGCTCGTTCATCGCCCGCTCGAGGTGTTCGAGCACGACCTGGGGGAACGTCTTCAGCTCGGTGCCCCCCTCGACGATACGCCGCAGCGCCGGGCCGTTTCGCGATTCGTAGACCGAGATCATCTGAATGTTCGCGGCGCGGCAGGCGACCTGGATGGCGTCCTGAATGTCGGTCGGCAGGCCGTTGTAGGTGTCGAGGTTGACGTAGGTGCCGAGCGTCGGGCCGGGCTCGTGCCAGCCGGGTGCGTAGTAGAACCGGGCGGCGCGGTTCAGCCCGAGGATCTCGTCGTCGTAGGGCCCGACCCACTCCGCAGCGTCGACGGTGCCGCGCTCGAGGGCGAGGAAGATCTCACCGCCGGGGAGCGTCTGCGTGTTGCCGCCGGCACGCGTGAACACCTGCCCGCCGAGGCCCGGAATACGCATCGAGGTACCGATGATGTCTTCGGGCGTGTTGATCTCCTTGTTGAACCAACCGCCCATCTGGACGCCGGTGTTGCCCGCCGGGAACGCGATCAAGTTGTCGCGAGCATTGATTTCGTTCCACAGCGCCTGTCCGTTGCCGTCGTAGAACCAGGCGTTCATCTGCTGGACGTTGAGCCCGAACGGCACGGAGGTGAAGAAGCCGTGGGTCGGATCCTTGCCGACGTAGTAGTACGAGGCGGTGTGGCCGAACTCGAACGCTCCCGACGAGACGGCGTCGTAGACCTCGAGGCCGCCGACCTGCGCTCCCGCCGGGAAGACCTCGATGTCGACGTCACCGTCGGTGATCTCGCGCAGGAACTTGGCGGTGTCGAGCGCACCGCCGTAGATCGTGTCGAGCGACACGGGCCACGAGGTGACCATTCCGAAACGGAACCGCGACGATTGGGCGTTGGCGAACAGCAGCGGAGACAAGCTCGCGCTGGCGGCCACCACGCCGGCCTTCTTGAGAAACTCCCGACGCTTCATTGAGTCCTCCATCCCTGAATTGTGGTCGTGAAACCGCACCTACCATACCCCACTCGGGCCGCCGCGTCCCACACGATCTGAAGGGACCGTTCATCCAGAGGCCATCTGCCCATGACGGAGTGCGTGCTACCCTCGGGCACGAACTGAGGAGGTTCCATGAAGAGAGTCATCGCTTCGTTCGTCGCCACCGTGCTGGCGGCCACCATGTACGTCGGATTCGCACAGGGTGACGTGCCCGATAGGCTCGTGCTCGGTATGGTCCCGAGCCGTGAAGCCGACGTGATCGTCGACAGCCTCCAGCCGATCGCCGACATGCTCGCGGCCCGCCTGCTGATCCCGGTCGACACCTTCGTGTCCACCAACTTCGTCGGACTCGTCGAAGCCGTCGGCACCGGCCGCGTCGACATCGGCCTCTTCGGACCCGCCGCACTCGTGCAGGCCATGGACGTCCACGGCGCCGAGGTCATCCTCGCCTCCGTGCGTCGTGGCAGCACCACGTACCGCTCGCAGTTCAACGTCCGCTGCGACAGCGGCATCGACGACTTCGAAGACCTCCGCGGCGGCTCGATCGCGTTCGTCGACCCCGGCTCCGCCTCCGGCTATCAGTTCCCCTACGTCTCGCTCCTGCAGCGCGGCATCAATCCCGACACCGAGATGACCTCGATCTTCGCCGGCTCGCACGACGCCGCGGCGCTCGCGGTCTACAACGGCGATGTCGACGTCGCCGTCACGTTCGGCGGATCACCCGGCTCCGACGGCCGCGAAACGATCGAAGCCGACTTCCCCGACGTCAAGGACGTCGTCTGCATCCTCGGATTCTCCGACGACATCCCCAACGACGGCGCCGTCGTGCGCCAGGGCCTCGATCCTGAGCTCGTCGAACAGATCACGCAAGCGATGATCGACATCGCCGAGACCGACGAGGGCCGCGTCCACACGGAAGCGCTCTTCAACGTGACCGCGTTCGCGCGCGTCGACGCGGAAGCGTACGACATCGTGCGCGAGGTGTCGCGGACCTTCCAGCGCTGACCTGAAGCGACGCCCTGGGCGACCACGAACCGCCCTCCCCCTCGGCTCCGCGCCGAGCCCGGGAGCGGCGGTTCTCGCCGTATGGGCGCGGCGACGGGCGCGGCGACGAGCGGTGCTGCGGTGTAGAATCGGGAGTGTCCCACATCATCTTTCGAGACGTCGAGGTCACGTACAAGGGTGGCCTGAAGGCGCTCAAGGGCGTGAGCCTGGAGGTCCCGAAGGGTCAGTTCGTGGTGGTGGTGGGCCTCTCCGGTGCCGGCAAGTCGACGCTCATCCGGACGGTCAACAGCCTCGTGGTCCCGAGCGCGGGCGACGTGAGCATCGGGGGCGAGAGCATCACCCGAGCGCGCGGCACCAAGCTCCGGCGCATGCGGTCCGACATCGGCATGATCTTCCAGACGTTCAATCTGGTCAAGCGCTCGTCGGTGCTCCGCAACGTGCTCGCCGGCCGCCTCGGCGACGTCAACGCCCTCCTCGGGTTGCTCGGCTTCTTCCCCCGCGACGACGTCGCGGTCGCGCACGACTGCCTGCGGCGCGTCGGCATACCCGAGAAGGCGTTCGTGCGCGCCGACGCGCTCTCCGGCGGCCAACAGCAGCGCGTGGGCATCGCTCGCGCCCTCGCGCAGCGCCCCTCGGTGATGCTCGCCGACGAACCGGTCGCGAGCCTCGACCCGCCGACCTCGCACGCGGTGATGCGCGACCTCCGCCGGATCGCCCGCGAAGACGGCATGACGACCATCGTGAACCTGCACTTCATCGACATGGCACGCGAGTACGCCGACCGGATCGTGGGCATGCGCGACGGCGTCGTCGTCTACGACGGGCCACCCGCCGAGGCGACCGACGCCGTCTTCGAAAACATCTACGGTCGACCCATCGACGAGGAGCAGGACGTCCGTGGGCGTGCCTGAACCCGCCCTGGGGCCGACGTCGCCACCCCCGGCGCGCCCCGACACCGCTGGTCGGTTCCTCGATTGGGCGACGTGGGGGATCATCGCCGCGCTCTTCGCGGTGTCGGTCCGGCAGACGGGCTTCGACCTCGACCTCGTCGCCAGCGGCACCGCCGACTTCTTCCGCTTCTTCAGGCGACTAGAACCCGACTGGACGGCCCTGCCGCAGATCTGGGCGCCGCTCGTCGAGACGCTCCAGATCGCCTACCTCGCGACCTTCTTCGGCACCCTCATCGGCCTGCCGCTGATCTTCCTCGCGTCGTTCAACACCACGATCAACCGGCCGATCATGTGGGTCGTGCGGGCGATCCTGACCGTCCTGCGGAGCATCCCCGACCTGCTCTACGCCGCCATCCTCGCACCCATCCTCACGCTCGGCCCGCTACCGGGCGTGGTCGCCCTCACGATCTTCACCATGGCGGTGCTGGCGAAGCTGACCTCCGAGACGGTCGAATCGATCGACCCCGGTCCGCTCGAAGCGCTCCGAGCGGTGGGTGCGGGGCGCAACCGAACGATCGTCTACGGGGTCCTGCCGCAGATCTCGGCCACCCTCACGTCGTACGTGCTCTACATCTTCGAGATCAACGTGCGCGCCTCGGTGGTGATCGGCCTCGTCGGTGCCGGCGGGATCGGCAACCTGCTCAATCGCTACCTCTCGTTCTTCGATTACGGGGGCCTCGGCGCCCTCATCATCGTCGTCTTCTTCGTCGTGCTCGCCATCGACCAACTCTCCGTGTGGGCGCGCTCGCGCCTCATCTGATGTCGATCCCGCCCACTCCCGCGCCCGTCCGCCGCGCCACCATGGTGATGTACGGCATCGCCGTGCTCGTGGTGGGGATGGTCGTGGTCGCGATCCTGACCATGAACCTCCCCACCTGGACGCGCGTGCTGGGGGGCCTCGAGCGCAACGCCATGCCGCTCCTCCGGGGCTTCGTGAACCCGAATTGGGGCGTGTTCGATCTCGCCTCGCGCGCGATGCTCGAGACGGTCTTCATGGCCGTGATCGGCACCGCCATCGGTGCCGTGCTCGCCTTTCCGATGGCGTTCCTCGCCGCCAACAATCTGCTCGGCAGCCGGCTGCTCGCCTTCCCCGGCAAGACCGTGCTCGTGGCGATCCGGACCTTCCCCGAGATCCTCTTCGCGATCATCTTCGTGGCCGCGATGGGCCCCGGCCCGGTCGCCGGCATCCTCGCCATGGGCATCAACTCGATCGGCTTCCTGGGCAAGATCTTCTCGGACGTCGTCGAGGGGATCGACTCCGGCCCCAGCGAGGCGATCCGCGCCGCCGGCGGCAACGACCTGCACGTCTTCTTCTACTCGGTGGTGCCGCAGGTGCTGCCCGAGTTCGCGTCGTACGTGCTCTACCGCTTCGAGATCAACCTGCGGGCGGCGTCGATCCTCGGTCTGGTGGGGGCGGGCGGCATCGGCGCCCCGCTCATCCAGCGGCTGCAGTTCCGCCGCTGGGACGAGATCTCGATGATCATGATCGTGATCGTGGTGGTCATCATCGTGGTCGACACGCTCTCGTCGAGCGTGCGGCGTCGGCTGGTGTAGCGTCGCTCCACCACCGACGGAGGGGCGCGCGCGACGCATTGGTAGACTCGCCCCCATGAGCATCAAGCCCGACTGGTGGATCCGAGCACGCGCCCGGGAGGGCATGATCGACCCGTTCGTCGAGCACCTGCAGCGCGATGGCGTCATCTCCTACGGCTTGTCGAGCTTCGGGTACGACCTGCGCGCCGCACCGGAGTGGCGGATCTTCGTGAATGCATTCAACACGGTGGTCGATCCCAAGGCGTTCGACGAATTGAGCCTCGTGCACGCGGAGGGGGACGTCTGCATCATCCCTCCGAACAGCTTCGTGTTGACACGCTCCGTCGAGTACCTGCGGATCCCCGACGACGTGATGGTGGTCGCGCTCGGGAAGTCGTCGTACGCACGCTGCGGGGTGGTCGCGAACGTCACCCCCCTCGAACCCGGCTGGGAGGGCAACGTCACCCTCGAGCTCTCCAACACCACGCCGCTGCCGGCGAAGGTCTACGCGAACGAGGGGATCGTCCAGCTCCTCTTCTTCCAGGGTGAGCGCCCCGAGGTGACGTACCGTGACCGCAAGGGGAAGTACCAGGGGCAGCGCGGCGTCACCCTCCCGCGCATGTAGCTCGGTCGCGACGACGCCTCAGCGCCACAACGAGCGCAGGAAGGCGAGCCCGTCGGCGGCGATCGCGTCCTGACTCGGCGCCACCTCCCGCCAGAGGCAGACGGCGCCGGCGATGCTCGTGACGGCCGGCGTGAACGACTCGATCACCACGTACCCGCGATAGTCCGTCTCCTGCAACGCGGTCGCGATCTCGCGCCACGCCACCTGGCCGGTTCCGGGGACGCCCCGGTCGTTCTCACTCGCGTGGACGTGGAAGAGGCGGTCGCCCGCGCTGCGCAGCGCCGCACCGCTGCTCTTCTCCTCGAGGTGCATGTGGAAGCTGTCGAGCAGCAGGCCGACGGCGTCGTGTCCGACGTCGTCGCAGAGGTCGAGCCCCTGCCGCGCGGTGTTGATGCGATCCGTTTCGAAGCGGTTCAGCGGCTCCAGAGCGAGGCGTACGCCTCGCGACGCCGCCTCGGGCGCCACCTCCCGCAGCGCCTGCACAACGCGGTCGCGCTCGGCGCGCCGCTCCTCGGGAGGGAGTGGTCGCGCGAGCCCGACGGAGCCGAAGGCCGGACCGACCACCAGATCGGCGCCGATGCGCGCCGCGAGGTCGAAGAGGGCCACGAGGTAGGAGAGGGTCCGCTCGCGCGTGGCGGGATCGAGCGCCCCCACGTCGCGCTCGGGTCCGAACGCTCCGCAGACGACCGCCCCGAGGCCGCGGGCGTCGAGCGCGGCAGCGAGCGCGGCACCCTCGACGAGCGACGGCTCCTCGACGGCGATCTCCAGCACCTCGGCGCCGAGCGCCGCGACGTGGTCGACCAGGTCGAGGTCGCTCGCGGTCG
This sequence comes from Trueperaceae bacterium, assembly GCA_013697735.1. Classification (GTDB taxonomy): domain Bacteria; phylum Deinococcota; class Deinococci; order Deinococcales; family Trueperaceae; genus SKWV01. Next base: position 20,946 of record JACCWH010000145.1, read on the forward strand.
AGAAGGGCGAGCGCCAGATGAAGGTGTTGTGGCCCATGCCTGGGGTGGTCATGGCCGCAGCGCCGATGCGGCGCGATCGAGAGCGCGGAAGCGCGCCTCGTCGAGTTCGAGGTCGAACACCTCGGCGATCACGGTGCTCCAGCCGTGCAGGAAGTAGACCCAGCCGTCCTCCACCACCAATCGCCGCGCCTCCGCCTGTCGCCGCGCCTGCTGCAGGAAGTCGAGCTCGCCGCGATAGTTGAGCTCCCAGGCGAGACCCCGCTCGGGGAAGCGCCCGGCATCGGTGATGGGCGAACCGGGGCGGTCCTTCCCCATCCCCGTGGCGTTGATGACGAGCGATCCCGGTGGCAAGGCGGCCATGAGCGCGTCGTTTCGTTCCGGTTCGTCGTGGACGTGGTACTCGCAGCGGATGTCGCTCTCGAGCCCGGCGTGGACGCGACGGAGGTGTGCGAGCCCCGCCTCGGAGCGGTCGACGAAGGTCATCGCCGCGGGGCGCTCGTCCGAGCCCTCGAAGGCGCTCACGGCGACGCTGAGGGCGACCGCCGCGCCGCCCGCACCCAAGCAGAGGACCTCGCCGCCGGCCGACCAGTGCCCGGTCGGCACGAAGGCGCGCCACGCGGCGGCCGAGGTGATGGGGTCCTTGGCGTGGCCGACCAGGCGCTCGTCGCGTTTCGAGATGCACGAGACCTCGCCGCAGGTCCGGGCGTGAAGGTCGAGCTCGTCGAAGAGGTCGCCGCAGGCCTCGAGCAGGTCGATCTTGTGGCTCGTGACGAGCGCGCCCCGGGCGTGCGGGTCGTCGCGGATGTGCGCGACGATCCGACGGTAGTCCGCCGCGGGCGCATCGAGCGGCGCGTCGTACCCGCGGATGACGGCGTCGGGAATGCCGAGCACCTCCGCCCAGCGCGGGAAGAGGCGCATGATCGAGGACCCGTGCGTCGACACGCCGACGAAGTACATCGTGGGCCGATCGCACGGTGGCAGGGTGTCGGGGGGTGTCACGCGCCCTGCTCGCCGGCGGCGCGCACGGTCCGCGCGAAGCGCGCGAGCACGGCGCCGCCGAGCAGGCTCGCGACCATCTCGTCGTCGACCCCGTCGTCGCACAGGCGCCGCTCGACCTGCGTCACCAGCGCTGCGGGACCGCCGACGCCGTCGGCGCCCGCGTCCCAGTCCGTGGCGAGGGCGAGATCGAGTCCGATCGCGATCGAGGGTCCGTGCCCCGCTGCGAGCATCGCGTGCAGGAGCGGCCAGGCGCGCTCCTCGGGGAGGTAGCGCGCGTGCACGAACGTGTCGTACCCGAGCAGCACGCCTGCTTGCGCGAGCTCGCGATGGAGGGCGAGGTCGGCGCGCTTGTCGAGGTGACAGAGGTAGACGCGTTCGGCGGCGACTCCTTGGTCGACGAGCCACGCGAGCAGCTCGACCACCCGTGCGCCCCGTTCGGTGTGCACGAGGAGGCAGGCGCCCGTGCGACGCTGCGCCGCCACGGCCGCCTCCCAGCGGATGGCGTCGTCGCCGCCGACCACGGGGCCGCCGTCGTGCGCCGCCTTCAGCGCCGCCGCCCGCCGCTCGGGGAGCTCGGCGAGCCCCTCGTCGAGTTCACGTACCCAGGCGTCGGCCGCCCCCTCCCCACCCGCCGGCCGACCGTGCGGATAGTACCGCGCCAGGTGAAAACCCGTCACGCACGCAATCGCCACCTCCGAGGCTCCGGAGAGGGCGGCGAGCCGACGGGCGTCGCGACCGGCCCCAGGGGGTTGGCAGTCGATCAGGCCGGCGCGGCGTGGGGCGGCCGCGTCGGCGTAGGCACGGAGGCCGAGCGTCCCTCGCCGCTCGTCGTCGAGCCGCAGGGCGTGGTCGTCGGCGACACCGTCCGGGGGGTCGATCCAGGCGTGCGCGTGGGCGTCGACGCGAGCGGGTGCGCCCGGTACCAGCGGCGGGCCCGCCACCGTCGCCACGTACGCCGCCCCCGGCACGCTCACGCGCCGCTCGCCGGCGGGCGGTAGTGCGGGTTGGCGATCACGCGCGGTCCATCGGGGCCGGCGACGACGGCGGAGGCGAAGCCGTAGGTGGCGATGGTGCCGTAATCGTAGCCGGCGTCGGCCGGATAGACGGCGAGGAAGACGAAGTCCTCCGACCCGGTGTTGATCGTGCGGTGCCCCCAGTGGGGCGGAACGTAGGAGGCCGCTCCCGGGATCATCGGCTGCACGTCGACGCGCCCCTCGGGGGTCTGGAGCAGCAGCATCCCCTCGCCGGAGAGGCCGTAGTAGAGCTCGGCGCGGTCGCTGCGGGCGTGGAAGTGCCCCTTGGTCATGAAGTACTCCGCCCCCACCCGACCGGGCTTGAGCACCGTGGTGGAGAAGAGGAGGTGGCCGTCCTCCTTCGGTCCGTCGGTCGCTTCATGGACCTCGTAGACGAGGGGATCGCTCGCCATGAGCGCCCGCTCCGCAGCGCGATCGACGAAGAGCCCTTCGAGGTCGCGCAGCCGCCGGGTCTGGACGGCTGCGGCGTCGGGGATGGTGCCGTCGGTGAGGCGGACGTGGCGGGTGAGCGGGTCGAAGTAGGTCATCGTTCTCTCCTGGGGTCGTGGGATCTGGCACTCTCGGCGCCGGCCCGCGGACCGGCGACCACGTCGGCCTCCCCGTCACCGGTGAGCACGGCGACGACGTTCCGCGCCGCTGCCATGCCCATGCGGTGCGCGGCTTCTGCCGTGCCCGCGCCGAGGTGGGGCGTGGCGATGAAGGTCGGCAGCGCCAGCAGCGGCGAGTCACCCGGCGGCTCGTGCTCGAAGCAGTCGGCGGCGGCGCCCGCGATGACGCCTCGCCGGAGCGCACTCGCGAGCGCCCCCTCGTCGACGAGGCCGCCGCGGGCGGTGTTCACGAGCACGGCGTGCGGTCGCATGCGCTCGAGCGCCCGGGCATCGACCAGGTGACGCGTAGCGGAGCTGAGGCCCACGTGCAGGCTGACCGCGTCGCTGGCGCCCCAGAGTTCGTCGAGCGCGACACGCTCGACCCCAGGGACGTCGGGCGCGAGCGGGTCGGCGGCGACCACCCGCATGCCGAACGCCTGCGCGCGCGCGGCCACCTCGCGACCGATGCGGCCGATGCCGACGAGCCCGAGCGTGCGCCCGGAGAGTTCCCAGCCGACCGAGCGCGACCAGCCGCCACCGCGAACGTGTTCGATCGCGGCGGGGAGGCCGCGGGCGAGCGCGAGGAGGAGCGAGAGCGTCAGTTCGGCCACGGCGATGGTGTTGGCGCCCGGCGTGTTGGTCACGACCACGCCGTGCGCTGCGGCGGCGTCGAGATCGACGTTGTCGACGCCGACGCCGTAGCGCGCCACCACGCGCAGCCGCGGGGCCGCCTCGAAGACGCTCGCGTCGCAGTGGTCGAGCCCGAGCAGGAGGGCGTCGGCGTCGCGCGCGAGGTGCGCGAGAGCGGGGGCATCGAGGGGCACCTCGGGGGCGGCGAGCACGAGCTCGAAGCCGGCGTCGCGCAGTAGGTCCTGATGCGGCCCCGACACGGCGCAGTAGCTGCGGGCCGTCGCCACCACCCGGGGCAGCCGTGCGGCGGCGCCCCTCACGATGCCCCCGGTGCGGTGCGCCGGCGGCCGAGCTCGCTCGTGAGCGTCAGGAGGGAGGCGTAGTCGTCGATGCAGGGCGCGTAGGCGGCGTGGCGCTCGGGATCGGGTTCGATCGCTCGACGGGTGGCGTTGAAGCGCTCGGCGCTCGTGGCGACGTCGGTGATGAGCCCCACCGCCCGCCCGGCGAGGAGCGCGCAGCCGAGGGCGCCCCCCTCCTGGCGCACGAGCGGGTGGTACGAGACACCGAGCACGTCGGCCTTGATCCGTCCCCAGAGCGCGGACGCGGCGCCCCCTCCGACGGCGCGCACCGCCACGTCGCCGAGGTCGCGGTGGAGGCCGCGGGTGGCGCGGAGGTAGAGGGCGTACTCGAACGCGACCGCCTCGAGCAGTGCTCGGTAGAGGTGCCCTCGCCCGTGCGCCCAGCCCAGACCGGTGAACGCTCCGCGTCCGTGGGGATCGTGCGGCGTGACGCGACCGCCGAGGTGGGGCGACGCGCGCACGCCGTCGGCGCCCGCCGGCACCCCGGCCGCCTCGGCGTCGAGCGCAGCGAACGCTTCGGCAGTGGCGAGCGGCGCGAGCTCGCGCGCGAACGCGTCGCGGAACCAACCGAGGTTGAGGCCGCCGCCTTGCACGTAGGCGAGGGCGTAGTGGACGCCTTCGAGCGCGGTGCGGGCGGTGAAGAGCATGCGGGCGTCGACGTCGGGGTGGAAGTGGGCCACGCACGTCGCCAACACCGACGCGGAACCGGCCACGTCGAGTGCGACACCGGGGCGGACCACGCCCGCGCCGAGCAGTCCGGCGGCCGTGTCGCCGCAGCCCGCCGCGATCGGTGTGCCGGCGCGGAGTCCGGTCGCCGCCGCCGCCTCGTGCGTGACCTCGCCGATCACGTCCCACGGCTGCACGATCCGCGGGAGGAGCCGCTCGGGCACTTCGAGCGCCTCGACGAGTTCGCTCGACCAGACCTCGCGCTCGGTGTCGGCGAGGCACGAGAAATGGAGGTACGTGGGATCCACGAACGCGTCGGCGCCCGACAGGCCCGCGAGCCGACCGGCGAGATACGCGCCGGGCATCACCATGGCGCTCGCGCTCGCCACCTCCTCGGGGCGCTCGCGCAGCCACCAGCGCAGCTTCGGACCGTGGGAGTAGGTCGGGGCGCCGCCGGTGAGCTGGAGCACGCGCTCGGCGTGGGGGCGCATGGCGGCGACGTCGGGATCGCAGCGCGTGTCGAGCCAGGAGTCGTAGGGGCCGCGGGCGCGGCCGTCGCGGCCGACGAACATGATCCCGGCCATCTGACCGTCGCACGCGAGCGCGGCGACGTCGCTCCCGCTCGCACCGGCCCCTGCGAGCGCCCCCCGCACGGCCTCCGCGAGCTCCTCTTCCATCTCGCGCGGGTCCTGCTCGACGCGCCCCGCCCCATCGCGATGGAGTCGCGAGGGGACGGTCGCTGCGCCTCGCAGCGCGCCGCCGAGGTCGTAGAGCGCGGCTTTCGTCCCTCCCGTGCCGGCGTCGACACCGAGGAGGAGCTCGGGGTGTCTCACGCCCCCTCCTCGGGGACGAGCAGCACACGGGCGTGCTCGCTCCGGGCGGCCGCCTCGAAGGCGTCGACGGCGCGCTCGAACACGAAGGTCGCGCTCACCATGCCGTCGAGCGAGACGCGACCCGCCGCTAGCAGCGCGAGCGTCGTGCGGAACGTGGGGAGCGAGGCGCCGGTCGTACCGAGCACGGTCCGATGCCGGTAGTGCAATGGATTCGGATCGATCGAGAGTCGCGCACCGGCAGGAACGCCGGCGAAGACGTTGAGGCGCCCGCCGGTGGCGAGCATGGCGATCGCCGCCTCGATCGCGCGCGCGTCGCCGACCGTGACGGCCGCGACGTCGACGCCGTCACCGCCCGTCGCTGCCAGCACCTGGGAGGCCACGCCCTCGGCGTCGTCGGCGGCCTCGTCGATGACGACGGCCGCGCCGAGGGCTCGAGCGTGCTCGAGTCGCTCCGCGTTCCGACCGATCACCACCACGCGTCCCGCCCCGAGCGCGAGCGCGGCGGCGACGTGCAGACGCCCCATCGCACCGGCGCCGACCACGAGCACGTTCTCCCCCGCCCGCAGACCGGACGCCGTGAGCCCCTCGACGCAACAAGCGAGCGGCTCGAGGAGCGCGGAGCGTTCGTCGTCGATGCTCTCGGGGAGCGGGATCAGGTGCCCGGCCGCCGCCGCGTGACGCGGTACCAGCAGGTACTCGGCCATGCCACCGTCGAGGTGGATGCCGAAGGCGCGGAACTCGGCGCAGTAGTTCGTGGCGCCCGCCTCGCACCAGCGGCACGTCCCTTCGCCGACGTTCGGTGCGACCGCGACCCGGACGCTCGCGCCGCCGCCGCCGGCGACGACGATCTCGCCGACGATCTCGTGGCCGAGGATCCGCGGATCCGTCCCCGGGGTGCCTCGCGCGGCGAGCTTTCGGTCGGTCGTGCAGATGCCCACGGCGCGCACGCGCACGAGCACGTCGCCGGCACCGGGAACGGGCACCGCGACGCGTTCGACGCGGAGGTCGCCGGGGCCGTGGACGCGTACGGCGCGCATCGTCTCGGGGATCACGATGTGCTCGCCACCCCTGGGCGCACGAGGTCGACCTCGAGCACGGTCCGGTCGCCGCGGTGCTTCGCCTCGTAGTACTCGACGGCGAGCCCGTTCGCGAGGAAGGTGACGCTGCGTAGGAAGAGCAGCGGGTCGCCCTCCTCCACACCGAGGAGGGCGACGTCGGTCTTGGCGGCGGCGATCGCCTCGAGGGTGCGGCGCCCGTAGGCGATGTGGAGGCCACCCGTCTCGGCGAGGTAGGCGTAGAGCGAACGGTCACCGAGGTCGGCGTGCGCGAGCGGTGGGCAGAGCGCGAGTGGGATCCAGGTGGTGACGAGGACGATCGGTTGCGGATCGTGGTCGACCGATCGGAGCCGTTCGATGCGCACGACGTCGGTCCCGACGGGGATCTCGAGTTGCGCGGCGACGGCCGACGGCGCACGCACGACGGCGTGGTTGAGCACGACCGTGTGCGGCGTCCTCCCCTGCTCGGTCATGTCGTCGTGGAACCCGGTGAGGGTCTGGACGAGCTGGCCACGGATCTTCGGCTCGGCCACGAACGTACCGAGGCCCTTGCGGCGGAGGAGGAGTCGCTCGTTCTCGAGCTCGCCGAGCGCCTGACGCACCACGGTGCGGCTCACGTCGAAGAGCGCGCAGAGCTCGAGTTCGGATGGGATGCGCGTGCCGGGGGTCCAGCGACCGCTCACGATCTCGTCGCGAACCAACTCCTTCAGCTGGTGGTAGTAGGGCATGGGGCTGTCGCGATCGATGCCGCCATCGATCCCGCTCCGGTCCCACGTCTCGCCGTCCGCCACCTCGTTCCCTCCTCCTCGCCTCAGCCCTGCTCGACCGTGACGCGCACGCCGTCGGCCGCGGAGCGGAGTGCCGCCTCGAGCACCAGCGTCTCACGCAGGCCGTCGTCGAACGTCGGGGCGATCGCGGCACCATCGGCCACCGCAGCGACGAAGTCGACCACGGCGTGATGGAAGGTGTGTTCATAGCCGATGGTGTGACCGGGGGGCCACCAGGCGGAGATGTAGGGATGCTCGCTCTCCGTCGCCAGGACCGTCCGGAAGCCCTGGAGGTAGGACGGATCGTGCCGCGAGAAGACCTCGAGCTCGTTGAGGCGTTCGAGGTCGAAGGTGATGCTCCCCTCGCTCCCGTAGATCTCGAAGGTGTGGTGGTTCTTGCGTCCCGAAGCGAAGCGCGACGCCGAGAACGAGCCGAGCGCACCGTTCTCGAACTCGGCGAGCATGAAGGCGGCGTCCTCGACGGTGACCTCGCCCGTCTCACTCACCTCGCCGGCACCCGCGGAGAAGGTCGCCGCGCCGGCGCCGGGGAGGGGACGCTCGCGAACGAACGTGGTGGTCATGGCGCTCACGCTCGCGATGTCGCCGACGAGGAAGCGCGCGAGGTCGATACTGTGGCTGTTGAGGTCGTGGTGCGGCCCCGAGCCCGCGGCGTCGGCCTGGAGGTGCCAGGTGAGCGGGAACGAGGGATCGACGATCCAGTCCTGCAGGTAGGAGCCGCGCCAATGGAAGATACGTCCGACGAATCCGTCGTCGATCAGCCGCTTCGCGAGCATGATCGCCGGAACGCGTCGGTAGTTGTGGTTGAGGTAGTGCACGACGCCGGCGTCGGTGGCGGCGGCGAGCATGGCGCGCGCCTCGGCCGATGTCCGTGAGAGCGGCTTCTCGCAGAAGATGTGCTTGCCGGCCTCGGCGGCGGCGATCGCGATCTCGGCGTGGAGGTTCGTCGGGACGCAGATGTCGATCACGTCGACGTCGTCGCGCGCCACGACGTCGCGCCAGTCCGACGACGTCTCCTCCCACCCCCATGTGTGGGCGAAGCGTTCCAGCGTCGCCTGGTCTCGGCCGCAGGCGACCTTGAGCACCGGCCTCGCCCCCATCTCGAAGAAGCGTGGCGCGTTGCGCCAGGCGTGCGAGTGGGCCTTGCCCATGAAGTTCTGCCCGATGATGGCGACGTTCAAGCTGCGCATGGCGATCCTCCCCCCATCACGCGAGGCTCGCGGCGATCTTCTTCAGCGCGGCGACGCTCTTGCGGGCGGCGGCGTGTTCGTCGTCGCCGTAGTCGGGGTGCAAGAAGTCGGTCTCAGCGGCGAGGAACCCCTCGTAGCCGGCCTCCTCGAGTTTCCGCGCGAGCGCCTCGTTGTCGATGAGGCCGTCGCCCACGGGCACGCTGGAGAAGAAGAACCAGTCGTCGGGGGCCGCGTCGGGGTTGACCTTGAGGTCCTTTATGTGGGTCGCGAAGGTGTACGGCGCCAGCGCGTCCATCCCCTTCACCGGGTCGTCGAGCAGCCGCAGGAAGTTGCCGGTGTCGAAGTTGATGCCGAAGTTCGGCGAGCCGACCGCCTCGATCATCCGGACCATCTCGGCGGCGGTGAAGTCGATGTGGTTCTCGACGGCGAGCTTGACGCCGGCAGCTTCGGCGATCGGGGCCGCCTCGCGGAACTGCGCCACGAGCGCGTCGATCTGCGGACCGTGCGGTTCGAGGCGGTACATGTGGCTGCAGCCGACCACGCGCATGACGTCGGCGCCGATGGCGACGGCGCGGTCGATCGAGGCGATCATGTCGCGGAACTCGCCGGGGTTCTGGCCGCGCTCGAGACCGTCGGGGTGGCCCCAGGCGTAGACGCGGTCGAAGCCGTACTCGTCGAGCTTCGCCTTGAGGTCGGCGAGGTAGGCATCGTCGAAGCTCGGGAAGAAGCACGATTCGAGCGAGACGCCGTCGACGCCGAGCTCCTTGGAGAAGTCGAGGAAGTCGTCCATGGTCATTCGGAAGGGCGCGGGCTGCTGTTGCGGGTAGACCTCACCGAAGAAGCGGTGGAAGCAGTAGGAGTCGATGCCGATCTTCATGGTGCTCCGTTCCAGGTGTGGGGTGGGCGGGGCCGCCCACTTCGAGGCGGCCCCGCGGTGCGTGTGGCGATGGGGTTAGCGGCCGCCCCAGCGCTCGGGGAAGCCGGGCATCTCTTCGCAGCCGCAGAGCGCGTAGTGCAGCGGCGGCATGTTCGGCTGGATGTACTGGTCGAGGTTCTCCTCGGTCACCACGGGCTGCGGGAGCACCCAGTGCCCGGGGACGCTCTCGCCGCCGAGGATCATGGTGGCGGCGATGATCGGCGTGCGCCACTGGTAGGTCGGGAAGGTGGGGGCGACGGCGGTGAGGCCCTCGTCGCGCCACTTGATGAGGAAGTCCTGCTGATCCTCACCGGTGATGATCGGGTAGGGGGCGCCGAAGTCCTCGAACGCCTCGAGCGCGGCGACGGCGGTGGCGCCGGCGTCCATCCAGATGGCATCGATCTGACCGAAGAGCTGGATGTAGTCCTCGACGATCGACTTGGTGTTGGCGGTCGAGCCTTCGGTGAACTCGGAGCCGACGACGTTCACGCCGGCGTCCTGGAAGATCCGCTCGGCGCCCGACCAGCGGTGCTCGAGCACGTCGACACCTGGCAGGATTCGGAGGGCGAGCACGTTGCCGCCGTCGGGGAGGTTCTCGACGATGAAGTTCGCCGCCGCCGCACCGAAGGCGTAGCCGCCGATGGGGGTGATGAAGGTGACGGGGCAGTCGGTGTTGACGCCGCGGTCGAAGACGATGACGGGGAGCTGCTCGCAGGCGGCCTCGACGGCGGGCGTCAGCGCGGCGGTGGTGTTGGGCGAGACGATGAGCACGTCGCAGTCGCCACTGGCGAGCAGGCCGTTGATGTCGCTGATCTGCTTGTTGTCGGAGCCCTCGGCGTCGACGTGGATGAAGTTGGTGATCTCCGGGTGCAGATCGACCTCGGCTTGCATCGTGGTGTAGCCCACCACGCGCCAGGGGTTGTTGACGCCGGCGTTGGAGAAGCAGACGGTGTAGGGGCCTTCGGTGGCGTACTCGCTGGTATCGACGTACTCGGGCTCGATCGCCTGAATCCAGGGCTGATCGGCCGGGCCCTCGGCCTCCATCTCCATGGCGTCGAGCTGGAACTGGAGATCGTCGGCGTCGAAGAAGTCGTTCTGCGCCACGACGAACGTCATGGCGATGGCGGCGAGCAGGGCGAGCATGATTCTGATCGTGCGGTGCACGTGAAACCTCCTGATTGGATGGACCGGCCGTGGTGGCCTGTTGGAGTGCCGATGCCGTGCAGTACGTCGCGTCGTCTACGCACCCCTTTCCTGACCTGCGCGGACGGCACGCCAAGCGGCGTACGCGACCGCGCCGATGATGATGGCGCCTTGCACGGTCACCCGGATGGGTGACGGGAGGCCGAGGAAGTTGAGCAGCGTGAAGAGGGCCTGGAGCGTGAGCGCACCCGCGAGCGCCGCGGGCATGTTGCCGCGTCCGCCGAGCAGCGCCGCACCACCGAGCACGACCGCCGAGATCGACTCGAGCTCGAGCCCATCGCCGACGTTGATCGACACGCCCGAGAAGCCGCCGAGCATGATGCCGGCCGTGACCGCGGCGAGCGAGGAGATCACGAACGCCGAGATGCGCACGAGTGACACGCGCACGCCGGCGAGCCGCGCGGCGTGCTGGTTGTCGCCCACCGCGAGGGCGTGCTTGCCCAGGACCGTGAAGTGGAAGAGGTAGATGAAGAATGCCGAGAGCACCACGAGCGCGATCACGGCCCACGGCAAGCGCCCCACGAAGGGGACGCCGTCGATCGTCGCGCGACCGAAGGCGCGAAAGTTGTCGGGGAGCGCGCCGCGGGGGGCGCCGCCCGTCCAGAGCAGGGCGAGCCCTTTGAGCGACAGGAGCATGCCGAGGGTGGTGATGAACGACGGCACGCGCAGGAAGCTCGTGACCGACCCGTTGAAGAGCCCCACGAGGAAGCCGATGCCATAGAGCAGGGCGATCACCCACCAGGTGTTGCCCGGGTCGCCGAATGCGAGCAAGGCCCCCGCTAGCACCGTGAGCGTCACGAGTGAGCCCTGCGAGAGGTCGAAGCCGCCGGTGACCACCACGAAGAGCTGCCCCGCCGCGAGGATCATGAGCGGAGCAGCGCGGCGGAGGAAGTTGAGGAAGAACGTCGGCTCGATGAAGCGCGGATTGAGGTAGGTGATCCAGGCGATGAGGATCACCAGCACCAAGAAGACCGGCCCGACCTTGCCGATCGCGTTCAGCACGCTTCGCCAGACGGGCGTGGGGTTCGGTGCCGAGCTCGCACGGGCGTCGCTCATCCGACCACCTCCTTCGATCGGTAGGCGTAGACGGCGACGGCGCCGATGATGATGAGACCGCGCAGCACCTGCTTGAGGTAGGAGTCGACGCCGAGCTGGTTGAACATGGTGTCGAGCGTGGCGAAGATCAGCACACCGGCGACGGTGCCGAGCACCCCGCCACGCCCGCCGGCGAGGACGGTGCCACCCACCACCACGGCGGCGATCGACTCGAGGTCGTAGACGCCGTCGGGGCCGATCCAGGGCGCCCCCGACGAGAGCCGGCTCACGAGGTAGAGGCCGGTGATCACGGCGGTGAGGCTGGTGAGCACGTGGGCGCCGATCACGATGCGGTCCGAGCGGATGCCGGAGAGTCGGGCGGTGGCGCGGTCGCCGCCCACCGCGTAGACGTGCGCGCCGAAACGCGTGCGCATCAGGATCCAGGCGGCGATCGCGACCACCACGGCGAAGAGCAGCATCGGCACCGGCACGGGGCCGATGCTGCCGTAGGCGAGGTACTGGAAGGAGCGCGGTACGGAGCCGGCGAAGTTCTGGAAGGAGGCGTTGAGGAGCCCGCGGAGGATCAGTCCCACGCCGAGCGTGGCGATGAGCGGGTTGATGCGCAACTTCGTCACGAGCAGACCGTTGACGAGGCCGACCACCACGCCGATCCCGGCCACCACCGCGATCGCGAGGGGAACGCGACTCGGGTCGCCCTGCATGATGTACGACGCCATCACGGCGGTGACGCTGATGAGGTAGGCGACGGAGAGGTCGAGCGACCCCACCAGGATCGCGAAGGTCTGCCCCACCGCGACGATCCCGAGCGCGGTGGCGCGCTCGACGATGTTGTTGAGGTTCGACGGCGCCACGAAGTCGCCGCGGCCGTAGAGCGTCACGAGGAGCCACGCCGTCAGGAAGGTGACGAGGAGCAGCCACCAGATGATGGGGATCCGCACGCGCCGGAGACGCTGCGGCAGGCTCTGCGTGGCGGCGCTCATGCGCTCGCCCCGCGCTCGGCGGTAGCCGTTGCGGTCTGCCGGGCGCGTGGGTCGCCGCCGCCGTGCGTTGCCAGCGCCATGATCTCGGCTTCGCTCGCGCCACCGGGGAGCTCGCCGGCGATACGCCCCTCGCGCATCACCACGATCCGGTCGCTCATGCCGATCACCTCGAGCAGCTCCGAGGAGATCATGATCACGGCCATGCCGTCGCGGGCGGCGTCGCGCACGAGATGGTGGATGCTCGCCTTGCCGTTGACGTCGATGCCGCGCGTGGGCTCGTCGAAGATGAGCAGGTCCTCGGCGGTCGCGAGCCACTTCGCGAGCACCACCTTCTGCTGATTGCCGCCGGAGAGGAACTGCACCTCCTGCTGCGGGCCGCTCGCGCGCAGATCGACGGAGGTGGTGAGTTCGCGCACGCTCGGGTGCCCGGGCGTGCGCTCGCCGCCGAGGCGCGCGAGGGCGGGGCGCAGGGCGCGGTAGGCGAGGACGACGTTGTCGTAGATCGGTTGCCGGAGGGAGAGGCCTTCGCGTTTGCGGTCCTCGGTGATGAACCCGAGGCCGAGCCGCACCGCTTCACGCGGTGAGCGGAGCCGGGCGGGCTTCCCCTTGATGGTGACGTCGCCGGTGGTGAAGGGATCGACGCCGAAGAGCGCGCGTGCGAGCTCGGTGCGGCCGGCGCCCTGGAGGCCGGCGATGCCGAGCACCTCGCCGGCGCGGACCTCGAGGTCGATATCGTGCAGGACGTGGTTGCCTCCGCCACGCACGCGCACGACGACGTCGCCGAGGTCGTCGGGATTCGCGCGCGGTGGGTAGAAATCGGCGAGGTCGCGGCCGACCATCAGCCGCACGAGTTCGTCGCCGTCGAGTTCGTCGCCCCTGCGCGTGTCGACGTGTTGGCCGTCCTTGATGACGGTCACGCGATCGGCGATTTCGAAGATCTCGCGGAACCGGTGCGAGATGTAGACCACCGTGACGCCCCGTTCACGCACGTCGCGCATGAGTCCGAAGAGGACGTCGACCTCGGGCCCCGAGAGCGCCGCGGTCGGCTCGTCCATGACGATCACGCGCGCGTCGAACGACATCGCCTTGGCGATCTCGACCATCTGCTGCTGGGCGATCGAGAGGTCGCGGACCATGGCGAACGGATCGACGAGGTGCTCCACGCCCAGCTCGCGCAGGAGCGTGCCGACCTGCCGGCGCAGCGCGCGGTCGTCGATCATGCCGAAGCGCGTCGGTTCGCGGCCGAGGTAGATGTTCTGCATCACGGTGCGGTGCGGGAGGAGGTTGAACTCCTGATGGATGACGCTGATGCCGGCCTGCTGCGCCTCGAGCGGGTGGCGGAAGGTGACGGGGCTTCCGAAGAGCGTGACGTCGCCGGCGTCGGCGGTGTAGGCGCCGCCGAGGATCTTCATGAGCGTCGACTTGCCGGCGCCGTTCTCCCCGACGAGCGCGTGGATCTCACCCACGGTGCACGAAAAATCGACGCCGTCGAGCGCGGTCACGGCGCCGAAGCGCTTGACGATGCCCCGCATCTCGAGCGCCGGGGTCGTTCCGGCTCCTACTCGCGCGCTCGCGTCGCGTGCCGCTCCGGTCAAGGGTGCTCCTCACGTGCGGGTGGTTCGTCGGGTCGCGGCACACGGCACGCGCGTGCGGCCGGCCTCCGGTTCGATGTCATGTTGTCATTACAAGCTAGCGCGGCAGCGTGGGGGTGTCAAGGGCGGCGATCGGACCGTGGCGTGCGCGCGCGCTGGGCTCCCGCTCGAGGATGTTATGTTGTCATTACAGGCAAGCTCGGGAGCTGCCCTCGGGAGGCGACATGGCACACGTCAGGGTCTGCGCGATCGGCACCGGCAGGGCCGGCATGGTCCACGCCCGCAACTTCCGCTGGCACGTCCCCCATGCGGAACTCGTAGCGGTGGTCGACACGAACGCTGCGTCGGCGGCCACGGCAGCGCTCGAACTCGACCTCCCCGGACGTGGCTTCGCGACGCTCGCCGAGGCCACCGCCGCCGTCGACGTCGACGCGGTGGTGATCACCACCCCCACGTTCACGCACGAAGCGCTCGTTCGCGAGGCCGCGGCGCACGGCCTCCACGTCCTGTGCGAGAAGCCCATGGCGCTCACCGTCGCGTCGTGCGATGCGATGATCGCCGCCTGTGATCGGGCTGGCGTGCTGCTGCAGCTCGCCTTCATGCGGCGCTTCGATCCCCCCTTCGTGACGGCGAAACGCGACCTCGACGCCGACCTCGTGGGCGCGCCCCTCATCGTCCGCTCGCTCACGCGCGGGCCCGGGCTCCCTCCCGCCTGGGCGAACGACGTCGCCACCAGCAACGGCATGCTCGCCGAGGTCAACAGCCACGACTTCGACACGGTCCGCTGGCTCGGGGGCGCCGACATCGTCGAGGTGTACGCGCGCGCGAGCGCCCGAAAGCGTCCCGACCTCCTCACCGAGCTCCCCGACTTCTACGACACCGCGATCGTGAGCGCCACTCTCGGCAACGGCGTGTACGCCATGATCGACGGCATCTGCCCCGCCGACTACGGCTATGATGCGCGTGCCGAGGTGGTGGCCGAGCGAGGCGTGCTCTTCGCCGGCGAGCTGCGTACGGACGGTTCGCTCCGCGTCACGCGTGACGGTGGCGAAGCGCGCGACCACTTCGTGAGTTGGCGCGACCGCTTCCGCCGCGCCTACGAAGCGGAGGCCGAGCACTTCGTGCGCTGCGTTCGCGATGGCGCGGTACCCTCCGTGGGTGGGATCGACGGCCGTGCGGCGGTGGCCGCGGTGGTGGCCGCGAACAGATCGATCTCGCAAGGGCGCGCAGTGCAGGTCGACGCCTGAGGATCGCTGCCGGCACGACCCGCTTCGCGCCGGGAGGAGGAAGCGACGTGAGGGTCGCCGTCTTCAGCACCAAGAGCTATGACCAGCGCTACCTCGAGCTCGCCAACGCCCTGCACGATCACGGCCACGAGCTCACCTTCTTCGAACCACGCCTGCTCGAATCGACGGCGCCCCTCGCGGCCGGCTTCCCTGCCGTCTGCGCGTTCGTCAACGATCAACTCGGCGGCCCCGTGCTCCGCGCGCTCCACGCGCAGGGGACGGAGCTCGTCGCGCTGCGTTCCGCCGGGTTCAACCACGTCGACCTCGCGGTGGCGTCCGAACTCGGCATGACGGTGGTGCGGGTTCCGGCGTACTCGCCCCACGCGGTCGCCGAGCACGCCCTCGCGCTCGTCATGGCACTGAACCGGAAGACCTTCCGAGCCTACAACCGCGTGCGCGAGGGCAACTTCTCCCTCGAGGGGCTGCTCGGCTTCGATCTGCACGGCAAGACCGTGGGTGTGATCGGAACGGGCAAGATCGGCCTGATCTTCGCCCGCATCATGCGCGGGCTCGGTTGTCGGGTGCTGGCGTTCGACCCCTACCCCAGCCCCGAAGCGGAGGAGTTCGTGACGTACGTATCGCGCGCCGAACTCTTCGCGGCGGCGGACGTGATCTCACTCCACTGCCCACTGACGCCCGAGACGCACCACCTCATCGACGACGACACCGTCGACCAGATGAAGGACGGCGTGATGCTCATCAACACGAGCCGCGGCCAACTCGTCGACACGCGCGCCGTGATCGAGGGGCTCAAGTGCGACCGAATCGGGCACCTCGGCCTCGACGTGTACGAAGAGGAGGAGGACCTCTTCTTCCAGGACCTCTCCGACCGCGTGATCCGCGACGACGTCTTCTCGCGCCTGCTCACCTTCCCGAACGTCCTGATCACGGGGCACCAGGGCTTCTTCACGCGCGAGGCCGTGACGAGCATCGCCGAGACGACGTTGGCGAACGTCACCGCGTACGAGCGCGGGCACGGCACCATGCACGTCGTCACCGCCGACAAGATCGCCTGACGCGGTCCCCGTCTCGTGAATGGCGTGAGGCTGGCGCCCCGCGTGTTCGCCTGAGTCGCGTCGCGACTACCGATCGCCGACGAGCATCGCGAGGCGCTTCGGTGCCACCGTCACGTACGCATCGTGCAGAAGGGCGGTGACATCGTCCCAGTCGACGTCACCGTCGAGGTAGACGCCGAGCCAGCCACGATGCCCGACGTAGGGGGGCCGGAAGAAGTGCTCCGGCCGCGTGGCGATGAACGCCTCCTGCGCGCCCGGCGGCGCGGCGCACCAGAGCGCCCGCCGCATGTCGTGATGGCCGTGGTGGTACGAGGCGAATTGGGGCTTCTCACGCACGAACCAGGCTGGGTGGCCATGGCTCGTTCGCTCGGTCGCCTCGGGCAACGCGAGACATGCGCGGCGGAGTTGCTCGAGGGCCTCGTCCATGGGCCGAGTCTGGCACGGCGAGCGTGCGCTGGGCGCTTGTGCCCTGGACCCGGGCCCCGGGCCCCGGCGGTACCATGACGGATGCCCACGCGCGAACGCATCGGACGGGTGATCTTCGGAACCGACACGCCGGCCGGACGCGCCTTCGACGTGATCCTGCTGTGGGCGATCGTGGTGAGCGTGGTCGCGGTGGTGCTCGAGAGCGTTCCGTCGATCCGCGCGACGTACGGCGCCGAGCTCGTCGTCGCCGAGTGGGCGTTCACCGTCGCCTTCACGGTGGAGTACGCCTTCCGCCTCGCGACCGCTCGACGCCCCCGCCGCTACGCCTCGAGCTTCTACGGCGCCATCGATCTCTTGGCCGTGCTCCCGTCCTACCTCGGCCTGCTCTTCGGCGGAGCGCCGTTACTCGTGGTGCTGCGGGCGCTGCGGCTGCTCCGGGTCTTCCGGGTGCTGAAGCTCACGCGCTACCTGGGGGAGGCGGGCGTGCTCTCGCGCGCGCTGGGGGCGAGTCGCGTAAAGATCACGGTCTTCCTCACGTTCGTGCTCACGGTCGTGCTCGTCGTGGGGTCGTTCATGTACGTGGTCGAGGGCCCCACGAGCGGCTTCGAGAGCATCCCCGTGAGCGTCTATTGGGCGATCGTGACGCTCACGACCGTGGGGTACGGCGACATCACCCCGCTGACACCGCTCGGCCGCACGCTCGCGGCTGCGCTGATGATCCTCGGCTACGCCGTGATCGCCGTGCCCACGGGGATCGTGACCACGGAGTTGGTGCGGGCGGGCGAAGCGCGCGATGGAACCACGGTTCGGGAGACACCGGGGCGTGCGGCGCCCAGGCGCGAGTGCATGGCGTGCGGCCTCGTCGGGCACGGGAGCGACGCAGGCTTCTGCCGCCGCTGCGGCGCCGCTCTCGACCAGAGCGAGGCGTCCGAGACGGAGTAGACCCTGGGCCCAGCCGACCTTAGGCCGCGCCGAAGCGCGCCAGCGTCTCGTTGAAGGTCGGGCTCGGGCGCATCACCCGCTCCGTGCGCTCCGGATCGGGCCAGTAGTAGCCGCCGATGTCGACCGGGTCGCCCTGCGCAGCCAGGAGCTCGGCGACGATGGTCGCCTCGTGCTCCTCGAGTTTCCTCGCGAGCGGCTCGAAGCGCTCCGCCAGCGCCTCGTCGTCGCGCTGGGTCGCCATTTCCTGCGCCCAATAGAGCGCCAGGTAGAAGTGGCTGCCGCGGACGTCGATCTCCCCCACCTTGCGCGACGGCGACCGATCGGACTCGAGGAAGCGGGCGTTCGCACGGTCGAGCGCGTCGGCGAGCACCCTCGCGGTGTCATTGCCGGTGGTGTCGGCGAGGTGTTCGAGGGAGGCGACGAGGGCGAGGTACTCACCGAGGGAGTCCCAACGGAGGTGCCCCTCCTCCACGAACTGCTGCACGTGCTTCGGCGCCGATCCGCCGGCACCGGTTTCGAAGAGACCACCACCGTGCATGAGCGGCACGATCGACAGCATCTTCGCGCTCGTCCCAACCTCGAGGATCGGGAATAGGTCGGTGAGGTAGTCGCGCAGCACGTTGCCGGTGACGGAGATGGTGTCGAGCCCCTCACGGAGGCGCTCGCACGTCAGGCGGGTCGCCTCCACCGGAGAGCGTACGAGCAGTTCGAGGCCGTTCGTATCGTGATCCTCCAGGTAGCGCCGCACCTTGGCGATGAGCTGCGCATCGTGTGGGCGCGCGTCGTCGAGCCAGAAGACCGCCGGTGCGCCACTCGCACGCGCCCGCGACACGGCCAGCTTCACCCAATCGCGCACGGACGCGTCGGTCACGCGGCACATGCGCCACAGATCACCGGCGGCGACGTCGCGCTCGAGGAGCGTGGCGCCCGCGCTCGACACGACGCGCATGCGGCCGTTCGCGGCGGCCACGAACGTCTTGTCGTGCGAGCCGTACTCTTCCGCCTTCTGCGCCATGAGGCCGACGTTCGGAACGCTCCCCATGGTGCTGGGGTCGAAGGCGCCGTTCGCCTTGCAGTCCTCGATCACGACCTGGTAGATGCCGGCGTAGGAGCCGTCGGGGATGACGAACTTGGTGTCGTGCAGCTCGCCGTCGGGGCCCCACATCTGGCCGGAGGTCCGGATCGCCGCCGGCATCGAGGCATCGACGATCACGTCGCTCGGAACGTGCAGGTTGGTGATCCCCTTGTCGGAGTTCACCATCGCCAGGCGCGGCCCACGCGCATACGCCGCCTCGAGCGCACCCTCGATGTCGCGCCGCACCCCCTCGGGCGCTCCGGCGAGCTTCGCGCGCAGATCGGCGAGGCCGTCATTGGGATTCGCGCCGATGGACCGAACGGCGTCGGCGTGCCCCTCGAAGATCTCGGGGAAGAACACCTCCACCGCGTGCCCGAAGATGATCGGATCGGACACCTTCATCATCGTGGCCTTGAGGTGGAGCGAGAAGAGCACGTCGCGCTCGCGGGCGTCGGTGATTTGTTCGGCGAGGAAGTGACGGAGCGCCTCGCGCTCCATCACGCTCACGTCGATCACGTCGCCCGCCAGCAGGGGCACGCGCTCCTTGAGCACCTCCGTCGCACCGTCGTCGGCGACGAACTCGATGCGGGCGTCGCCGGCCTCACCAGCGGAGACCGTGCGCGAGACCTCGTTCGACCGGAGGTCGCCCGAGGTCATGTGCGCGACGTGCGACTTCGATTCGGCGCTCCACGCGCCCATCGAGTGCGGGTGCGCGCGGGCGTATGCCTTTACCGACGCCGGCGCGCGACGGTCCGAGTTCCCCTCGCGCAGGACCGGATTCACGGCGCTCCCCTTGACGCGGTCGTAGCGTGCACGTGCATCGCGCTCGGTGGCCGTGCTCGGCTCGTCGGGGTAGTCCGGGAGCGCGTAGCCCTGGGTTTGGAGCTCGCGGATCGCGGTTCGCAGCTGCGGCACGGAGGCGCTGATGTTGGGGAGCTTGATGATGTTCGCGTCCGGCGTGGTGGCGAGCGACCCGAGGTAGGCGAGATCGTCGTCGACGCGCTGCGCGTCGTCGAGCTCCTCGGGGAACTGCGCCAGGATGCGGCCCGCGAGCGATATGTCGCGCGTTTCGACGGCGACGCCCGCCGCGCGGGTGAACGACTCGACGATCGGCAGCAGCGAGTACGTCGCCAGCGCCGGCGCTTCGTCGACCTTCGTGTAGATGATCGTAGGGATGGCCATGGGGCTCCGCTCCTCGGGGGGCGTGCGCGGACACGCCGGTGGACGCACGCCACGGGCCGCACGCCACGACCGATCTCTCGCATACGCACGGGCGATCACGCGACCGGCGATCGATTCGGTCGTGACGGCCCGCTCCCGTGCTAGAGCGTACGCCACGGCGCACGCGCGCCGCGAGCAGGCGCGCGTCAGATGCCGCGCAGCGTCGCTCCGACGTCGAACAGGAGACGTCGCACAGGGCCACCGGAGCCTATACCACAACGTGTTCGCCGGAGTACGTGGCCACTGACCGCGCGCCGACCGACGCATCTCGGTAGCGTGGTGTCGAAGGAGTCTTACATGCATACGAATACGATTAGAATGCTCGCAGCACTTACTGCCTGTGCACTCGTCATCGCCGCCTGCGGCCGGGCACCGACGCCGGTCGATAGCGTCTCGCTCTCGTCGCAACTCGCTGGTGAGAACGAGGTGCCTGCCGTGGCCACGATGGCGTCGGGTGACGTCACGGCGACGCTCACCGGCTCCACGCTCGAGATCAGCGGCTCGTTCGAGGGCCTGATGAGCGACCTCAACGTGGTCGGCGGATCCTCCGCACACATCCACAGCGCCCCCGCCGGTGAGAACGGCGGCATCGTGGAGGGCCTGACGGTCACCTCCACCGACGCACGGAGCGGCACCGTGAGCGGGACGCTCGAACTCGACGCGGACGCCCTCGCAGACTTCGAAGCCGGCGATTTCTACGTCAACATCCACACCACCGGCAACCCTTCCGGGGAACTCCGGGCGCAGCTCATGGCCGACGCGCCGACCTTCGGCGACGTCATGCACCTCTTCGACGCCGCCATGCTCCCCGAGAACGAAGTGCACGACGTTCTCTCCGGCGCCACCGGTTCCGCGTTCGGGCTCCTGCGCGACGACGACACCCTCACCGTCTCCGGTACCTTCGCGAACCTCGAGAGTGCGCTCTTCGAGGTCGGCGACGTCGGTCCGGCGCACATCCACGAAGGGGTTGCCGGCGTGAACGGCGGGGTCGTGTTCCCGCTCGACGTTGCAGCCAACGACGCCATGACCGCCGGACGTTTCGGCGTCAGCACCACCGTGAGCAACGCGCAGATCGAGACGCTCCTCATGGGCGGCTTCTACCTGAACGTCCACACCGAGGGTGAGAACTCCGGAGAGATCCGCGGGCAGCTCTTCCCCACCGAGGTCACCATGACCGCGACGCTCGAAGGCGCCCAAGAGGTCGCCATCGAGCCGGTCGTCACCACCGCCACGGGCACCGCGACCGCCACGACGAACGGCTTCTCGCTGCTCCTCGACGGTGCCTTCGGCGGGCTCTCGAGCACGCTACAGAACGTCGGCGACGTCGGTCCGGCGCACGTCCACCGCGGGGCGCGCGGTGTGAACGGCCCCGTCCAGTTCGCGCTCGACGTCGACGCCGACCTCGACATGCTCGGTGGGACGCTCTCGGCCGACGTCGTCCTCTCCGAAGCCGAGCGCGCCGACTTCCTCGCCGGACTGCACTACGTCAACGTCCACACCGTGAACTTCCCCGGCGGCGAGATCCGCGGCCAGCTCGACGAAGCGGTTGCGGTGTCGGCGAACCACGACTGAACGACCGACGCGACCACGTCGCGTTCCTGACACATCACGACGAGCAGCTCCTTCTGGGGCTGCTCGCGAGCAGCTCCTTCGGGGGCTGCTCGTTTCGTACGTCGACGCCTCCGCGGCGGCATCAGCGCGCTCACGATTCGTCGCTGGACTCGACACGTGCCTCGGCGACGGGCACCTCAGGTGGTCGCCGGCGCGCGACCAACGCCACCCCCGCGTACGCCACCACGCTCACGAGCGTGAACACCGCGCCGATCGCCAACGCCAGGCGCGGGTCACCGAGCGAAGCGACGAACCCGAGCGTCCCCGAACCGATCGCGATGCCCAGGAAGAAGACCAGCGAGTTCAGGCTGAGCATGATCGAGCGTCGCTGGCTCGGCACTGCGTCGTTGAGGAGCGCATCGTGGGGGACGTTCTGGGTGGAGATCGCGAAGTATGCCAGGCCGAGACCGATCGCTACGCCGGCGCCGCCCGCCTGCGTCGCCAGCACCAGCATCGCTCCCCCCTTCAGGATCTGACTCGCCGCCGCCAGGGCGACCGGGCCGCCCGGGAAGCGGTCGCCGAAGTGCATCACGGCCAAGCTGCCGAGCAGCCCCGCGGCGCCCAGCACGAATCCGAGAAGACCGAACACGCCGCTCGACTCGGGGTCGGTCCCGAAGGTGAGCCCCGCGATCGGCTGCCAGAACGTCTCGAGGCTGATGGTGGCCACACCCATCGCCACACCGGCCAACAACAGGTACGGCATCACGGGAATGCTCCGCGCAAGCCGCAATCCGTCGCGGATCACCGCCGGTGTGCCCCGTGCCCGCGACAGGGTACGCGCGCCCGCGTACTCGGGTTCCTCGACGAGCGCGAGCGTCAGCCACAGCGCCAGCGCTCGCAGCACCAGACCGGCGAAGAGCGCGATCCCGAAGCCGGCCAGGGGCCACGGCAGGTTCCAGCCACTCAGGAGCGACGGGAGCACGCCACCGATGGCGGCGCCCGCGAGCATGGCCGCCGTCTGCGCCACGCCGATGCGGGCGAGGTTCTTCTGGAGGCTGACGGGAGTGTCGAGCGCCGTGAGCTTGTCGACGTACCACGCGTCGAGCGCGCCGCTGTGCAGCGCCGCTCCGATCCCTTGGAAGACCGCGTAGAGCAGCAGCATGAAAGGCCCGCCCACGAAGAGGAGCAGCGCGAACGACACGAAGGTGCAGGCCTGCGACACGAGCGCGATCGGTTTGCGACCGATCGCATCCGCGAGGCCTCCGGTCGGGACCTCGAGCAGCACGACGAAGATCGCGCGCAGCGCGAAGGCGAATCCGATCGCCGCGAGGTCGAGTCCGCGGTCGGTCATGTGCAGTACGAGCACCGGCAGGGGGAGCCAGATCGCGAACTCCTGCAGGCCAGCGAGCAGTGCGAAGCGCCCGGTGACCCCGCGTTCGCTCGTCAGCGGCAGTCGGCGCCGAAGACCCGTCACCTACGTGGCTCCGAGTGGCGACGAGCCGCCCGGAGGATTTGGCCTTCGACGCGAACGCATATGGTTCAGGGTACCAATAGTTTCGCTGCACGCGTGCGTGACCTTGGCAGGTTCGCCCCGTGAGCGTCTGGTGGTGGGGGGGCGCTCGCGACGACCCTCGGACGCGGTAGGTCTGACACCACCACGTAGGATGCGCCCCATGCACATCCCCAGCCTTCCTCGTCCTCGACCCGAGTGCGTGACGCTCGAAGGACGCTACGCACGCCTCGAGCCCCTCGATCCCACACGGCACGGGGCGGCGCTGCGCGAGGCGACGTTCGCCACCGGCAGCGAGGCGCGGCTTCGGTACGTCCCCGACGTCCCTGCCGACGCCGTCGGCTACCGATCGTGGCTCGAGGCGACGGCCGCCAGCGAGGACCCGCTCTTCTTCGCGGTGATCGACAGAGCGGGCGAACGCTGCGAGGGACGGCAGGCGCTCATGCGCGTGGACCCCGAGCACGGGGTGATCGAACTCGGCCACATCGTGTGGGGTCCGGTGATCGCCCGCACGCGCGTCGCGACGGAAGCCTTCGCGCTCGCAGCCACCTATGCGCTCGACGTGCTCGGCTACCGGCGGCTCGAGTGGAAGTGCCACGCAGAGAATGCCGCCAGCCGCCGCGCCGCCGAGCGCTTCGGCTTCACGTACGAAGGCACCTTCCGTCAGCACATGGTCGCAAAGGGTACGAACCGCGACACGGCCTGGTTCTCACTGCTCGACCACGAGTGGCCCGAGATTCGTGAGCGCCTCGACGCCTGGCTGGCGCCGACGAACTTCGACGAGGCGGGCCGGCAGCGGGCGTCACTCGCACACGTTCGCTGACGGCAGGGCTCCACGAGCCCACACCGCTGCCGGCATGAGAATCACCACATCCATGGGAAGCACGCGGCGAGCGTCGGGGCGGTGATGAGGAGCACGAGGATGAATCGGAACCGTCGGAGCCGTCCATGCATGTCGAATCCTTTCGCTCTCGTGGAGTGTGGTGCGCCTCGAGGCTACGATCGGGGGCGTTGATCGAGCGTTGGTACCGAGCGGTCGTCATCGCTGCGGATCGATTCGGCCAGCCGGCGGGTGTCGCGGCACGGCTCGACGTCGTACTCCTCACGAAGACGTGACACGAAGCGCGCGAAGAGGGCGAGTGCTCGATGCCCGTCCCCGACTCGGGCGAGCGCTTCGATCGTCTGGTGCGCCACCTCCTCGTCGGTGATGTCGTCCTCGATGAGGTCGCACAGCAGCCCGACCGCCGCGGCGTGGTCGCCGCGGTCGCCGTGTTCGGCCGCAGCCCGGAGCAACCCTCGGCGCCGCCACTGCCGTACGTGCTCGCGCTCCCCAGTGAGCCACTCGCCGAAGGCGCCACCACACGTCACGAGACCGCCGAGGAGGTCGCCGCGATGGCGGGCGACGTCGTGCCAACGGCCCGACGAGCATGCCTCGCGGAGGTCGAGGGCGTCGCTCGCGACGGACCAGCGCACGGCACTGGCCGTCGCCTCGAGTTCCGTCGCTTGCGCTCGGCGCCCGAGCGTGTGGATCAGGTGCCTGAGGTTGCGACGTGCGGCCTCCTCGGGTAGATCCGCCCACAGGAGGTGGGCGAGGCGGTACCGCGGAACCCAGTCGGCCACGTACGCAAGGTAGGAGAGGAACTGGAAGCGGCGCTCGGGAAGGACCGGCACCCATGTCGACGCCAGCCTGAGCCGGCCGTGCCCGAGGAGTTCGGCGCACCGATCCGTCGCGAGTGACGCTCGCAGCGCGGTCGGATTCCACGCGAGAGCGCCTCCCTCCATCCCCGAGTCGGTCGCGCCCTGGTCAGCCATGGTCGGCAGGGTCGTGCTCGGTTCGGTCGTGCTCGGCTCCCTGCGACGCGGCGTCGGGGATGGGCCTCGATTGGAGCAGTCCCTGTGCGACGACGTCGAGCCGCATAGTGCGCCCCCGCTCGAGCGCCGCGGCCACATCATCGTCGGGCAGGCGCGAACCCGCATCGCCGATCAACGCCAGCATCTGATCCTGGTGGATACGCTCCGTCGCCGCGTGGTGACGCACCATCGACGCGAGCTCGAGCGCAACGCGCTCGTTCCCCTGCCGCGCCCTGAGCTCGGCGAGCCCCGCGACCGCGGAGAGCTGATGTGCCCACCAGCGATGGCGCACGGAGCGTGCGATGCTCTCGGCAAAGCGCGCCTCCGCCGCCTCCTCGTTGCCCAGGTCGGTTTCGATCCGCCCGAGGTCGGCGAGGTACATCGGCGTGGTGAAACTCTCCTCGAGACTCCCCGTGGTGACGGCGAGCGCCTCGAGGTGGAGCTCGCGCGCGAGGTGGAGGTCGCCCCGAGCGTGGGCGAGAAGCCCGCGGTGCGCCGTGATCAAGGAGACCTGGAGGGTGTCGTCACGTCGGCGAGCCCGTTGCAGGGCGAGCGCCATCACGCCGTCGGCCTCGTCGACGTGGCCGCTCCGCAGCGTGGAGAGGCCGAGCCAGATGAGCGCCCAGACCTCGCCGAATTCGTCCGGGAGGGTTCTCCAGACGTCGAGCGCCTCGTTCGCGAAGCGGATCGCCTCTTCGTAGTCGCCACCGTCTTGCATGAGCCGCGCGAGGTTCGTGAGACAGTCGCCGCGCGCCCGTTCGTCCCCTTCCTCGCTGGCGAGGAGGAGGGTCTGCTGGTAGTACTCGCGCGCTTCGTCGCGCCCCCCCGTCCAGGCGGCCGAGAGCCCCAGCACGTAGAGCCCCCACATGATGCCCGTCCCCTCCTGGACCGGCCGTAGGAGTGCCAGGCCCGACTGCAGTACCTGCATTCGCTGCGGGTCGCGCCGGTGGAGGAAGAAGCCGTGGCTCACGAGCGCATACCCGAGCGCTGCGCGGTGATGTGGGTCGGTCTCGCTGAGCGCGGCGACCATCTGTCCAAATACCTCGGCTCCCTCGCGCCCGCGGTCCTGCAGCGCGAAGAATTGCTGCAGCGGCGCCGTCGCCTGTTGCAGCTCGCGCACGCGAACCGTGGTGATCGCCCACCGCCACGCGGTGAGGACGTTCTCGAGGTCCTCGCCGATCACGGCCATCGCCCGTTCGTGGAACGCTCCCTGGAGCTTCGCGCCCCACTCGATGAGCAGTCGGAAGTAGTACTCGGCGTGGCGCTCCTCGAGGCGCGCCTCCTGGTCGGGGCGCTCGGCGAGCTTCTCCCGGGAGTAGCCATAGAGGAGCGGATGCCGATCGTAGCGACCGCCGGGAGCGACCCGCAGCATCGACTTGTCGACGAGCGCCGCCAACACCGGAATCGGCACGCCCGCCACCACCGCCGCTCCCTCGCGCGTGACTCCGCCGCGGAACACGGACAGCTTCCGCAGGCCATCTTGCTCGACCTCGCCGAGGAGCCGCCACGAGTGCTCGAAGGTGGCGCGGATGCTGGCGTGCCGCTCGGTGGCGTTGCGCGCCGAGGCGGCCAGGAAGTCGATGTTCGCCGCGAGCTCCCGCGCGATCTCGGCGCACGGCATCAACCGTACCCAGACCGCCGCAAGCTCGAGCGCGAGCGGGTTCCCCTCGAGGAGGCGGCAGATGCGCAGCACGTGCTGCGCCTCGTCGTCGCGCAGGGTCCAGTACGGAGCATGCTGCTGCGATCGCTGTACGAAGAGCTCGACGGCGTCGAACGCCATCGCCGTCTCGGCCGTCGCCGACTCACTCGGGAATGGCAGCCCTTCGATCGGCAACAGCCACTCTTCGGCGAGGTTGAGTCGCTCACGGGAGGTAACGAGGAGATCGACGTTCGGGCACCGGTTCAGGAGCACGCTCGCGATGGCTGCGCCGGCCACGAGGTGCTCGAAGTTGTCGAGCACCAGCAGGAGGCTCGAATCGGCGACGTGGCCGACGACCTGCTCGAGCGGATCCTCGCCTGCAGGCTCGAGCTCGAGCGCCTCCGCGATCCTCGCCGGGATCGCCTCCGGGAGCGCGAGCGACTCGAGGGTCACGAAGCAACACCCGGCGTCGTAGCGTCCGTCGAGGTCGTGCGTCACATGCCGAGCGAGGCGAGTCTTGCCGATGCCGCCGGGGCCGACGAGCGTGAGCAGGCGCCGCTCGGGAGACGCGAGCAGGCGCGCGATCTCGGCACGCTCCGGCAGTCGCCCCACGAACGACGACGGGACCGCATGCAGGCTCACGGTTGCAGCCGGGGCCGACCCATCGGGCTGGGCGACCGCGACGCCGATCGCAGCGAGCGCGGGGTTCGCGGAGTGCTCGTTCTCGATCTGGCGCGCGAGGTGCTGGGTGCCCTCTGCGGGCTGGAGTCCGAGCTCACGCTGCAGATGCTTGGCGAACTCCGAATAGACCCGCAGCGCTCGCTCACGTCTCCCCCCTCGCGTGGCGACACCGAGGTAGAGCCGCACCACCTCCTCGTCGAGGCCGTCGCGCGCGAGCACGACCTCGAGGAGACCGAGCGCGCCGTCGGGATCGGCGCGATCGGTACTGAACTCGACCTGTCGGAGCATGCCCTCGCGCCAGCGGCCGTAGAGGTGCTCGCGCTCGAGGTCGAGCCAGTTCCCGAACTCGCTGCCGTCGTAGCTCTCGAGCCCCGTGAGCAGCGGCCCCGCGAAGAGCGTCACGATGACCTGCGGGTCGCCTTCCGGGACGCGCTCGAGGGCGGCCTGGAGCGCGGCGACGTCGGTGGTGACGTTCCAGCGGAGGCGATTGCGCTCGATCTCGAGCGCGGTCAGCCAGGTGACGCCTCTGACACGCTCGAGGAGGCTGCGCAGATTGCCGCGGGCGGTCTGACTCACGGCGCGCGGCCAGAAGAGATAGGCGATCTGGTCGCGGCTCACCCAGTCCCCCGCGTACGCGAGGTAGGCGAGGAGCTGGTAGCGCCGCTCCGGCACGAATTCGTGCCAGGTGCCACCCGCCTCGACACCCGAGCGCCCCAGCAGTTGGACGTGCGGCCTCGCCACGGTGCGCCTGCTCTCTGCGCCCCGGTTCCGGGGACGGTGCGAACCGAGTTGGCGTCAGTATGGACCCTCGGTACGTTCGTGTGGCGAGGTTTCTCGGAATGGCCGACACGAACGCCCCTACACCGCCAGGGCGTGGTTGCGGATTCGGCGCTCACGACGACCTCTGGCGCAGGTCGAGTACGTGACAACCGTTACGCACCATCTCGGGCGTGGCGAACTGCCAGAGCTCGATGTCGGTGCCGTTCTCCTCACAGGTCGTGTCGCGCAGCCATCCCGCACCGCGGCCCGCATACTCGATCGCCCCTTCGAAATTCCCCCGCAGGACGTTCCCCACGAGGACGGGTCTGGCGTCGCCGCGCACTTCGAAGCCATTGTTCCCGTTGCCGACGACGGCGTTCGCCCACGCGACCCCACCGCTCGATTCGATGTACACGACGCCGCTTCGCCGGTTGGCTCGCACCGTGTTCGCTTCGAGACGTGGTGTCGCCGACCCACTCACCAGGATTCCGAAGCCGTTCTCGACGATGTCGTTGGCGAGCGCGAGGCCCCGCGAGGTATCCGCGAAGTGGAGCGCGACGCCCGGCAGGCCGGTGAAGACGTTGCCTTCGATCGAAACGCGACTCGCGGACGCCACCACGACACCGTCGAACGTGCCGGTGATGTGATTGTCGCGGATCGTGCCCGAGGCGACGTCGACGATGCGGAGCGCCTCGCCACGCGTCTGGCGCCCCGACGGTGCCTCGAAGCGAGACGCCAGCACGATCAGCTCTCGCGTCCCTTCTACCACCACGGTGGCAGCGTCGTGCCCCGAACCTTCGAAGGTGATGCCTTCGAGCACCACGCGCTCGCCGCGGAAGACGAGGGGACGATCCGCGACGACGCGCGTCACCTCGGATCCGGCGCCACGGAGGTGGACGCTGGCGCCGACGACGAGGCCCCCCACCAGACGGTGCTCACCAGGTGCGAGCGTCACGACGCCACCGGCGGGTGCTGCCGAGATGAGGAGCGCGAGCTCGGACCGCTCGACCTCGCCTGGTCGCGCCACCGGCGCGCACGAAACGAGCAGGAGGGCCGCGAGGGCGGCGGCGACGGTGGGCGCGCGAGTGCAGTCCATGTGGACTCCCTTCGTTCGGCCCGGATCGGGCGTTCTCGAAGGCTAGTGCCGAGGCCGTCGCGCGAGCGTGGCATGCGTGAGAACATTCACGAGCGGTGCTCCGAGGATCCATTCGCTCGTCTGGCCGCACTTCCGTGGCCCGACCCGTTGCGCTGTCGCTCGTGAACTTCGGCACGAGTGCCACGGCGATACGACGCCGGCTCGCC
>JACCWH010000160.1 GCA_013697735.1 Trueperaceae bacterium
CCGATGGGGAGGTGCGCCGGCGGTCCATCCCGCACCGTACGAGCCGCCGCGCAGGCGCCGCGACCCCAACGACGTGCGATCGCGGGTGCGTACGCGCCGCCCCACGTCGCGAGGAGCACAGGCCCATGATCCAGGTCGTCCTCAAACGGCTCCTCATCCTCCCCTTTCTGCTCCTCGTCTTCTCCGTCATCGCCTTCGCGCTCATCCAGGCGCCGCCAGGGGACTTCCTCACCAGCTACATCGCCGAACTCGCAGCCGGTGGCTCCTCCGTCGATCAGGCGCAGATCGACGCGCTCCGCCGGACGTACGGCCTCGACCAACCCATGCACGTGCAGTACTGGCGCTGGGTCAGTTCACTCGCACGGGGCAACCTCGGGATCTCGCTCGAGTGGCGGCGACCGAACGCCGAACTCATCGGTGAGCGGCTCGTGCTGACGCTCGCGCTCTCCCTCTCCGCCCTCGTGTTCACGTGGCTCGTCGCGATCCCGATCGGCATCCTCTCGGCGACGCGGCAGTACTCGTTCCTCGACTACTTCTTCACCGTGTTCAACTATTTCGGTCTCGCCACCCCCAATTTCATGCTCGCGCTCGTGCTCATGTGGGGCGCCTTCCACTTCTTGGGCATCAGCGTCACGGGGCTCTTCTCGCCCGAGTACGTGAGCGCGCCCTGGAGCACGGGACGCGTGCTGGACATGCTCCGGCACCTCTGGCTCCCGATGATCATCCTCGGCGCTGCCGGCACCGCGCAGATCGCGCGAATCGTGCGCGCCAACCTCCTCGACGAGCTCAAGAAGCCCTACGCCGAGATGGCACGAGCCAAGGGACTCCCGGAGTGGAAGCTCGTGCTCAAGTACCCGACGCGCATCGCCATCAGCCCGGTCGTGAGCAGCATCGGCTGGTACCTACCGCAACTCTTCTCCGGCGGACTCGTGGTGGCGGTCGTCATGAACCTCCCCACGCTCGGACCCCTCCTCCTGCGGGCGCTCATCGGCCAGGACATGTACCTCGCCGGCACCATCATCCTCATCTATTGCCTGCTGACGATCGTCGGCACGCTCCTATCGGACATCCTGCTCGCCGTGCTCGATCCCCGAATCCGGATGGAGGGCGCATGACCGAGCGGGCCCCCACCCCGGTCGAAGCCGCACCCGTCGAAGCCGCACCCGTTGCGCGCGCCAACGAGGTCGAGGTCGCTCCCGCCTGGAAGCTCATGTGGTGGCGATTCCGCAAGCACAAGTTGGCGGTGCTCTCGGCCTGGATCTTGGCCGTGATCGTGGTGATCGCGGTGATCCCGGAATTCTTCGCGACCCAACGCCCCGACGAGACCAGCGCCCGTCGCGCCTACATCCCGCCGCAGCCGATTCGAATCATCCACGACGGTCGCCTCGTGCGCCCCTACGTCTTGGGCGTCACCGGGCAGCGCAATCCCGTCACGCTGGCGATGGAGTGGGTGCAAGACACCGAGATCCGCATCCCCGTCGTCCTCTTCGCACGCGGCTTCGAGTACCGAGCGCTCGGGCTGATCCCCGGCAGTCGCCACATCGTCGGACCGGCCGACGGCGAGGCGGGGGGTCAAGCCACCCGCGTCCACCTCATGGGAACCGACCGTCTCGGCCGAGATCAGTGGTCGCGCCTCATGTATGGGACGCGAATATCGATGTCGATCGGACTGGTGGCGGTCGCCCTGTCGGTCTTCCTAGGCGTGCTCCTCGGGGGGATCTCGGGCTACGTCGGCGGTGTCACCGACCTCGTGATCCAGCGCACCATCGAACTGCTCCAGTCGCTCCCGGCCATCCCGATCTGGCTCGCCCTCTCGGCGGCCGTGCCCCGAACCTGGCCCGTCACGCACGTCTACTTCGCGATCACGATCATCCTGGCGCTCATCGGCTGGACCCAACTCGGCCGCCAGGTGCGCGGGCGCTTCCTGGCCCTGCGTGAGGAGGATTTCGTCACCGCGGCGCGACTCATCGGCTGTAGCCGCGGGCGAATCATCTTCGCCCACATGGTGCCGTCCTTCATGAGTCACATCATCGCCGCCACCACGCTCGCCATCCCACTCATGATCATCAACGAGACCTTCCTCAGCTTCCTCGGCCTGGGCCTCCGCCCACCCGCCATCAGCTGGGGCGTCCTGTTGCAGGAGGCGCAGAACCTCCAGAGCGTCGTCAACGCGCCGTGGCTCCTGCTGCCGGGAGTCGCCGTAGTCGTTACCGTCCTCACGCTCAACATCCTTGGAGATGGAATCCGCGATGCCGCCGACCCCTACAGCACCTGAGCCGAAGACCACACCGACGACGCAGGACGCAGTGCTGTCGGTGCGTGATCTGAAGATGTACTTCGAACTCGACGAGGGCGTGGTCCGCGCCGTCGACGGCGTCTCGTACGACATCCGCCCGGGCGAGATCGTCGGCATCGTCGGCGAGAGCGGCTGCGGCAAGAGCATGACGATGCGGTCGATCCTACGCACGATCGAGAAGCCCGGCCGCATCGTGGCGGGCGAGATCCGCTTTCGCCCCAAGCGCACGCGGGGCATGCCCGTCGATAGCGACGGGTCACTCGATTTGGTCTCGCTCGACCCACGCTCGCGCACCATGCGAACCATCCGAGGCGGCGAGATCGCACTCATCCCGCAGGAGCCGATGTCGGCGTTCAGCCCGCTGCACACCATCGGCAACCAGATCGTCGAAGCGATCCGGCTCCACCGGAAGGCCAGCGTCCGCGAAGCGCGAGGCATCGCCATCGAGAGCCTCCGCGAGGTCGGCATCCCCAACCCCGAGAGCCGGATAGACGCCTACTCATGGCAACTCAGCGGCGGCTTGCGCCAGCGCGCGATCATCGCCATGGCGCTCGCGTGCAACCCGACCGTCCTCATCGCCGACGAACCGACCACGGCCGTCGACGTGACCACGCAGGCGCAGATCCTCGAGCTCATCCAGCGTCTACGGCACGATCACGACGCGGCCATCTTGTTCATCACCCACGATCTCGGCGTGATCGCGCAACTGACCGAACACGTGGTCGTCATGTACCTCGGCAAAGTGATGGAGACCGGCCCGGTCGACGCGATCTTCCACGCCGCCCAGCACCCCTACACCCGCGCGCTGCTCCGATCCGTGCCGAGCGTCGACTCGGTCCCACGCGTGGCGCTGCCGACGATCGAAGGATCGATCCCCCACCCCTTCAACCGCCCGACCGGATGCCCCTTCCACCCGCGCTGCCCCGACGCCATGCCGGGCCGCTGCGACGTGGCGATGCCCGCGCTGCACGAGGTCGAACCGGGGCGACCCGTCGCCTGCTTCCTCCACCACGACCTCGTCGAAGGGGGTGGGACGGCGTGAGCACCGCGAGCACACCCACCGAGGCGCCGGTGCTCGAGGTGCGGGGCCTCAAGAAGTACTTTCCGATCAAGGCCGGATTCTTCAAGCGGACCGTCGGCCACGTCCGCGCGGTCGACGACGTGAACTTCGGCCTGGCCGGCGGCGAGATCCTCAGCTTGGTGGGCGAGAGCGGCTGCGGCAAGACGACCACCGCGCGCTGCATCGTTCGCGCCGTCGATCCGACCTCGGGAGAGGTCCGTTTCCGCACGAGGGACGGTGTCGTGGTCGACGTCGCCGCGCTCCCGGAGCGCGAACTCAAGGCGATCTGGCGCGACATGCAGATGGTCTTCCAGGATCCCTTCGGCTCCCTCAATCCACGAATGAACCTCTTCGAGCTCATCAGCGAGCCGCTCTTCGTGCACGGACTCACGAGTCGCAGCGAGCGCGTGGAGCGCGTCGCCGAGCTCCTCGAGCTCGTCGGCCTCCGACCGGAGTACATGCAGCGCTACCCGCACGCCTTCAGCGGCGGACAACGGCAGCGCGTCTCGATCGCTCGCGCGCTCGCGCTCGAACCGAAGCTGATCGTGGCCGACGAAGCCGTGTCGGCACTCGACGTCTCCGTCCAGGCGCAGGTACTCAACCTCCTGCTCGAGCTCCAGGAGCGCCTCGACCTCACCTATCTCTTCGTGGCGCACGACCTCAGCATCGTGAAGCACATCAGCCACCGCGTGGCCGTGATGTACGTGGGCAGGATCGTCGAACTCGCACCCACGGAGCGACTC
Organism: Trueperaceae bacterium; assembly: GCA_013697735.1. Classification (GTDB taxonomy): domain Bacteria; phylum Deinococcota; class Deinococci; order Deinococcales; family Trueperaceae; genus SKWV01. Next base: position 4,100 of record JACCWH010000160.1, read on the forward strand.
TTCCGCCACCCCCAGCACCCCTACACCGAGGCGCTCCTCTCCGCCGTGCCCGTCGCCGATCCACGCCACCGCGCGACCGCAGTCCCGCTCCCCGGTGAGGTGGCCAATCCCGCGAACCCTCCGAGCGGCTGCTACTTCCACCCCCGTTGCGCCTACGCCGTCGACCTCTGCCGCAACGAATTTCCCCCCCTACGAAGCGTGGCGCCCGGGCACGAGGTCGCCTGCCACCGCGCCGACGAACTCCACCTGCGCGGCATCGACGCCCCCTCAGTGGCGCGGAACCGCACCACGGTCGCCGGACCCGTCGCCGGACCCATCGCCGGACCCACGGTCGCGGGGCAGACATGACCGCCGCGCCGCGCGCCCTCGTCGGGGGGCGTCTCGTACTCCCTGACGGCGTCCTCGACCACCACGCGCTAGTGCTCGACGGCGAGCGCATCGCGGCGATCGTTCCGACCGAGGCGATCGGCGCCGGCCCGCAGCGCATCGACGTCGCGGGCGCGCTCGTGCTCCCCGGCCTCGTCGACATCCACACCCATGGTGCCGGCGGTCGCCTCTTCAACGAAGCCGACGTAGACGCCTGGAGCACGATCGTCGAGCTCCAGGCCGCCCACGGCGTCACCTCGCTCCTAGCGACCACCATGACGGCGCCGATCGAGGAGCTCGTCGGCGCGCTGGAATTCGCTCGCACCTGGACGGCGCAGGAACACAAGGGTGCGCGCGTCCTCGGCGTGCACGTCGAAGGACCCTACTTCGCTCGCTCGCAGGCGGGAGCACAGAACCCCGAGCACGTGCGCAACCCCGACGACGGCACCGCGGCCGAGCTCCTCGCCTACTCCGACGTGGTGCGGATGATGAGCTTCGCACCCGAACTCCCCGGGGCGATCGCCCTCACCCGCGACCTGGTCGCACGCGGCATCGTGGCGGCGGCCGGGCACAGCGAGGCTCGCGACGCCGACGTTCTGGCCGCCATGGACGCGGGTCTCCGGCACGTGATCCACGTCTGGAGCGCGCAGTCGACCACCGTGCGTGAGGGGCCGTGGCGCCGCCCCGGACTCCTCGAAGCGTCGCTCGCGTTCGATGGGCTCAGCGTCGAGATGATCGCGGACGGCTGCCACCTCCCGGTCACCCTCATGCGCCTCGCCTACAAAGCGATCGGGCCCGAGCGACTCTGCGTCGTCTCGGACGCCACGCACGGGGCAGGACTCCCGGAGGGGAGCGAGCTGCGGCTCGGCGGGCTCGACATCGTCGTCGACGGCGGCGTCGCCATGCTCCGCGACCGGACTGCCTTCGCCGGCTCGACGAGCTTGCTCGACCGCATGCTGCGCGTGCTCACGCGCGACGTCGGCCTCCCGCTGCACGAAGCCGTGCGAATGGCGAGCCTGAATCCGGCACGCGTCATCGGCGCCGACGGCCACACCGGCAGCCTCGAGGTCGGCAAGGACGCCGATCTCGCCCTGTTCGACCACGACCTCGTCGTGCGCCGCACCATGATCGGCGGGCGCTGGTACGACGAGGTCCCGGAGAGGACACCATGACCACACCCCCGCGCCCCACGCACGAGACCCGCATCGACCGCCTCCCCGTCGCCGTGTACGAGGACGCCCACGCCATGGGCCTCGCCGCCGCGCACGACGCGCGTGACACCATCGCGAGCGCGATCGCCGAGCGTGGCGAGGCGACCGTCATCCTCGCCACCGGCAACTCGCAGCTCACCTTCCTGGCGGCGCTGCGCGACCTCGCGGGCATCGAGTGGCCGAAGGTCCGCGTCTTCCACATGGACGAGTACGTGGGGATCGACCCCGAACACCCGGCGAGCTTCCCGGGCTTCCTCCTCCGACACCTCCTCGATCACGTCCCGGTGGGCGCCTTCCACCCCATCGACGGTGATCCCGCTACGGTCGAAGCGACCTGCCACGACTACGAGGCGCTCCTGCGCCGCCACCCGGCCGACCTCGTCGCCCTCGGCTGGGGCGAGAACGGACACCTGGCGTTCAACGACCCCCCCGATGCGCGCTTCGACGACCCGGCCTGGGTCAGGGTGATCGAGCTCGCCGAGCGCAGCCGCGAGCAGCAGGCGGGCGAGGGGCACTTCCCCGACCTCGACGCCGTGCCCCGCACCGCCATCACCCTCACCATCCCGGCGCTGCTGGCGGCGAAGCACGTGCTCTGCATCGTCCCCGAGGCGCGCAAGGTCGACGCAGTGCGCGCCTGCCTCACGGGAACGATCGACGAAGACCGCCCCGGCTCGGTGCTGCGGCGCGTGACGCACGCCCGCCTCTACCTCGATCCCGAATCGGCGCTCGGGCTGCCGTGAGCGACGAAGCACCATCGGACTCCCTCCCGGCTCGACCGAACGTGTTGGTCGTGCTCTGCGACCAGATGAAGGCGACGGCGAGCCGCCTCTACGCCGCCACGGGTACGCCGACCCCGGCCCTCGAGCGCCTCGCCGAATCGGGCGTGCTCTTCCGAACCGCCTTCACCCCCCACCCACTGTGCGTGCCCGCGCGCGCCTCGCTCTGGACTGGTCGCTATCCGCACGCCCACGGCAGCCGCGACAACGAAACGCTCCTCGACGAGCACGCCGAGCACGCGTTCGACACGTGGCGCGCCGCGGGCTACCATCTCGCACTCATCGGCAAGAACCACGTCTTCGGCGCACCCCGGCACCGCGCCCTCTTCGACACCTGGTGCGAGCTCGACCACGAGGGCCTGCCGGAGCGAACCAGCACGCGCGGCCTCCCGTGGGTCGTGCCGACGGCGGTGATCGACGGGGCGCACGCCATCCGCAAGGCGATGCCCCAACAGGCGGCCGCCGTCTCCTACGCGGTCGGAGACGGTCCCATCGAGGGCTACGGCTCCGCGGTCATCGCCGCGCAGACGGAGCGCTTCCTCGCCGAGCATGGCCACGAACCGTTCGTCGCCTGGGTCTCGTTCCCCGACCCGCACACGCCGTACGAGGCACCGCAACGGTACGTCGACGCGGTCGTGGCCGACGGCGTCGACATGCCGCCCCAGCCGGATCGCGCTCCCGACGACGCCGCGCGGCCGGAACGGTTCCGCGTGCTCGAGCGCGTGCTCGGGGTCGACGACGCCGACGAGCACGACGTGCGGGCGCTCTGGACCACCTACTTGGCGCAGGTCCGCTTCGTCGACGACGCGCTCGGCCGGATCCTCGACGCCGTCGAGCGCCAGGGACTCTCCGAACGGACGATCGTCGTCTTCTGCTCGGACCACGGCGACCTGACCGGCGAGCACCGCATGACCCGCAAGGGGGGCGCCTTCTTCGACGCACTCGTGCGCGTGCCGCTCGCGATCGCGTGGCCAGGCACCCTCCCCGCGGGCGTGGTCGACGAGAGCCTCGTGAACCTCGTCGACCTCGCCCCCACGCTCCTCCGACTCACGGGCTGCGCGCCCCTCGCCCATACGCACGGGCAGCCGCTCCCGAGCGTCACCGACGCTCCCACGCGCGAGTACGCGTTCGCCGAATACGGCGCCGGCGGCCCGCACGTGACGCTCGCCCACCTCGACGCCCTGCCGGTGGGCCGTGGCACCTCTGCGGGACAGGCGACGCTGCGTGCGCGCGAGGCGGAGGGCGAGCGTCGCATGGTCCGAGGGCGCCGTTGGAAGTACGTCACCGACCCGACGGGCGACCTCGACGAACTCTTCGACCTCGAGGCCGACCCGTGGGAACACCACGACCGCGCCGCCGATCCCGCGCTCCGTGGCGTGATCGAGGAGCATCGCCAGCGGCTGCTCGCGTGGGCGGTCGCCACCGACGACGCCGGCTTTCTCGGCGCGTTTCGCACGCAGCCGTCACACTCGCCTCAGGAGGCACCATGACGTACGTCTTCGACACCACCCGCACGGCCCGCTACCGCTTCCCGACGCACACCAACTTGCTCGTGATGGACCGCGCCGAGGCGACCGCCAGCGAGGTCTTCATCTCGGTCATGGAGCCCGGCGAGGCGCCGCCCATGCACGTCCACCACGACACCGAACAGGTCTTCTACGTGCTCGAGGGACGGGGGCGGCTCGAGATCCGCGGCGAGTCGGAGGGTGTCGAGATCGAACCCGGCGACCTCGTGCGCATCCCGCCGTCGACGTACCACCGCGTCTGGGGCGTGGGCGAACGAGCGCTGCGCTACCTGGTGGTCGACTGCTTCCCGGGTGGCCGACCGACCGACGAGCCGACGTGGGACGATCACGTCCGAACCGTGTGCGACGACCAGGGCTGGTCCTTCGACGACGTCGCTCGAGGACCCGATCGGGAGGGGTGAGATGAGGACCGTGCTGGTGACCGGCGCTGCCGGCCGCGTCGGAGGCGTGATCCGACCCCGCCTCCGCGAGCGCTACGCGCTGCGACTCCTCGACCGCGCGCCCGTGCTCGACGTGACGGCGGGCGAGGTCGCCCGCCAAGGTGACCTCCTCGACGCCCCCTTTCTCGACGCGAGCATGAACGGCGTCGACGCCGTCGTGCATCTTGCGTGCGTGCACGCCTACGACATCCCCTTCGAGGGGACGCTCGACGCCAACTACCGCACGCTCCTGCACGTGCTCGACGCTTCCGTCAGACACGGCGTGCGCCGCTTCGTCTACACCAGCAGCCACCACGTGCACGGGCTGCACCCGCGCTCGGGGTTCTCGGGCGACGAGGCCTCGCTCGCGCCGGACGGGTTCTACGCCCTCAGCAAAGCCTTCGGCGAAGCGGCCTGCGCGCTCTACGCCCACCGCTTCGACCTCCCGACGCTCGTCATCCGCGTCGGCAACGCCGACCCGCTCGTCGGCGACGACCGTCGCATGCGCCTGTGGACGAGCGGGCGGGACCTGGCCGACCTCATCACCATCGGCTTCGAACATCCCGACGTGCGCTACGACGTCGTCTACGGCGTCTCCCAGTGCGAGGGCGGCCTCTACGCGAACGTGCGGGCGGGCGAACTCGGGTACGCCCCGCACGATGACGCCCGCGACCACCTCGCCCCCGACTTCGCCCCCTACGAGCGCATGCGTGAGCGCGACGGCCGCGACTTCGTCGGCGGGCCCTACGTGGCCACGGCCCTGCCGGGGCCTGGAGTGCCGTCGTGAGGATCCGCAGCGTGGAGACGACGATCGTCGAGATCCCGTTCCGCGACGGTGGCCGCGGCGAGGGCATCACCCCCACCACCTGGCGGACGCTCGAGACGGTACTCGTGCGCGTCGAGGACGACGATGGCGTGGTGGGCTGGGGGGAAGGGTTCGGCTACTTCACCGCCGATGCGACGAAGGCGATGATCGACCGGAACGTCGCCCCCTTCGCCGTCGGCGCGACGATCGACGACGTTCCCGCCTGGAACCTGATGGTCCAGAGGCGCCTGCACCTCTTCGGCCGCTACGGGATCACCCTCTTCGCCCTCTCGGGGGTCGACCTCGCCCTCTGGGACCTACGCGCGAAGCGCGAGGGGAAGCCACTGCGCGACCTCCTCGGCCCCGGTCGCCGCACGTCGATCCCCTGCTACGCCAGCCTCGTGCGCTACGGTGACGACGTCATCGCGCCGGAGACCTGCCTCCGCGCGCTCGCCGACGGCTTCACCGACCTCAAGCTGCACGAGATCACGCTGCGCGACATCGACGCCTGCCGCGACGCGGTGAGCGCCGGCGTGCCGATCTCGGTCGACGTGAACTGCAATTGGGACGTTGCCGACGCACATCGAATGGTCGCCCACCTCGCCGAGCACGGCCACTCCTGGGTCGAGGAACCGATCTTCCCGCCCGAGGACTTCCTGGTCCTCGCGTCGCTCCGCGGCCGCGGGATCGCGCTCGCGGCGGGGGAGAACTGGTGTACGAGCGTGCAGTTCGAGGCGGCCGCCGACGCCGGCGCCGTCGACGTTCTACAGCCGAGCGTCACGAAGGTGGGCGGCGTCAGCGAGTTCCTCCGCGTCGCCGAGCTCGCGTCGGCACGAGGGCTCGGCCTCGTGCCCCACTGCCCGTACTTCGGCCCCGGACTCTTCACCAGCCTCCATCTCGCCTCCGCGCTCGACGTCGTGGGGCAGCTCGAGTACCTCTACGTGGAGCGCGAGGCGACCCTCGCCGACCTCGGTCCGATCGGCCCCGGCGGCCACGTCCGGGTGAGCGACGCGCCGGGCAACGGCTTCGAACCCGACCCAGACGTGATACGACGGTACCGCCGTGCGTGAGCGACCCCAAGGGAATCCCGAGGAGCGGCATGAGCGACATCGACCTGCATGAGACCTTGCGGAGATACCGTACCGAGCTCCTCGAGCACGTACTCCCCTTCTGGTCGCGCCACGGCGTCGACCACGTCCACGGCGGCCTCCACACCTGCCTCGCGGATGACGGCGCACGTCTCAGCGACGATAAGTACATGTGGTCGCAGCTGCGCGCACTGTGGACCTTCTCGGCCCTGTGCAACGAGCTCGGATCACGACCCGAGTGGCTCGACGTCGCGCACGGCATCTACCGCTTCGTGCGCGAGCACGGCCGCGACGAGCACGGTCACTGGACCTTCGCTCGGCGCGGCGACGGCGCACCCTTCGTGGGCGCCACCAGTATCTACACCGACGGATTCGCCCTCTACGGCCTCGTGGAGTACGCGCGCGCCACGGGCGACACCTCCGCGCTCGACCTCGCCCGGGAGACCTTCGACCGGACCGTCGCGCGCCTCCGAGCACCCGACTCCTATCCCACCGATCCGTATCCCATCCCAGACGGCGTGAAGGCGCACGGCATCTCGATGATCTTCTCCCTCTCCTTCCTCGAGCTCGCCAAGCTCACGGGCGAAGGGGCCCACCTCGACGCCGCGCGTCACGAGGGGGAGCAGGTGATGGGGGCGTTCCGCCGCCCCGAAGAGCGCCACGTGCTCGAGTTCCTCGACCTCGACGACGAGCCGCTCGACTCCCCGCGCGGTCGCGCGATCGTCCCGGGGCACGCCATCGAGTCGATGTGGTTCATGATCCACCTCTACGATCACCTCGGCGACGAGCGCCGCGTCGCCCAAGCGATCGAAGCCATCCGCTGGCACGTCGAACTCGGCTGGGACGACGAGTACGGCGGGTTGGTCCTCGCACGCGACGCACACGGCGGCGAGCCGTGGTGGCCCTTCGCCGACGCGAAACTGTGGTGGCCGCAGACGGAGGCGCTCTACGCGCTGCTGCTCGCGCACGAGCGCTCGGGCGAGGCGTGGTGTCTCGAGTGGTTCGAGCGCATCGACGCCTACGCCTTCTCGCGCTACCCCGTGCGCGAGCACGGCGAGTGGACCCAGCGCCTCGACCGCCGGGGCCGTCCGTTCACCGAAACGGTGGCCCTCCCGGTGAAGGATCCGTTCCACCTCCCCCGCGCCCTGCTCCTGTCGATCAAATCGCTCGAGCGCCTCGTGGGGGCGCCCGCAGCGGCGTGAGCCGAGCCGTGCATGACCACCTCCGACACCACCCTCCCGCACGGACCGCTCCGCCACCGCGAGGTGGTAGCGACGTGGTGGCCGCTCGCGCTGAGCTGGCTCCTGATGACCGGCGAACTGGTCCTCACGAGCGCCGTGATCTCCCGTCTCCCCGCGGCCGAGGTGAACCTCGCTGCCTGGGGGATCGTCTTCAACCTGTCGATCGTGATCCAAGCGCCGGCGACGATGCTCCTCGCCGCCTCGACCGCCCTGGTGATCGACGCCCCGAGCTACCGGCGATTGAGGAACCTAGCCGCGGTCATCCTCGCCACCCTCACCGCCGTGCATGCGGTGCTCGCATTCACGCCGCTCTTCGACGTCGTGGTCGGCGGGTGGATCGGTGCGCCCCCCGAGGTCGCCGAGGCAGCGCGGTTGGCGGCCATGCTCGTGGTGCCGTGGTCGCTCTGCACGGGCTCCCGACGCTTCTTCCACGGCATCCTCATCCGCCACGGCCGGAGCCGAACGGTGGTGCTCGGCACGGTGGTGCGACTGACGGGCGACTGCGTGATCCTCGGGGCGGGATTGGTCGTGGGGGGTGTACCGGGCGCCGCACTCGCCGCCTTCGCCATGACCGTGTCGGTCTTCCTCGAGGCGCTCTACACCTGGTTCCGCGTCCGTCCCGTGATCGCCATGCACGTGCTGCGCGAGCCCGGCACGGGGCGCCCGTTCACGCTTCCGGAGTTCGCGCGTTTCTACACCCCGCTCGTCCTCACCACGCTGCTGTCGCTCGCCACGGTCACCATCGTGAGCGCCGCCATCACGCGGATGCCCGACCCGCTCGTCTCCCTCGCGGCGTGGCCGGTGGTGTTCTCGTTCCTGCTGATCTGGCAGAGCATCGGCTTCGCCTACCAGGAGGTCGTGATCAGCCTCCTGCGGCGACGCGGCGGCACCATCACGCTCGAGGCGTTCACGCGCCGCATCGCCGTGGTGGTGAGCGTCGCCCTGACCATCACGGCTGCCACGCCGCTCGCCTACGCCTGGTTCCGCTACGGCGCCGGACTCTCGGGCGAACTCACCGATCTGGCGCGGATCGCCCTCTGGTTCGGCCTCGCAACCCCGGCCCTGCGCGCCGTGCAGAGCTGGCAGTTCGGAGTCTTGATGTTCGGTCGTCGCACTGGCGCGGTGCTGGAGTCCGTGTTGATCTTCCTCGCCACCACCGTCTTCGTCCTGGCGATCGGCCTGCTCACGCAAGCGTACACGGGTCTCTACGTCGGCATGGCGGCGTACGCTGCCGGGTTCGTCGCCCAGACCGCCTGGCTCCACGTCCGGACGGTGCCGGTCCTCGCGATGCTCCGCCGCCGGGGCGCTGCCGAGGGCGTCCACCCGTGATGCCCCCGAACGCATCCCGGCGCGGTCCACCGGAGTCGCCATGAGCCGGCGACCGAACGTGCTGCTCATCGTCACGGATCAGCAGCGCGCCGACACGATCGATCCCGGCGGTCCCGCACGCACGCCCCACCTGCAGGCCCTCGCCGAGCGTGGAGTGCGCTTCGAGCGCTGCTACGCCCCCAATCCGATCTGCTCGCCGACTCGGGCGAGCATGTTCACCGGCCTCCTCCCCCACGCCCACGGGGTCGAAGACGTGACGCACGCGGTCACACCACCGAAGGCGGAGCTCAAGGGCGACGTCCCGTTCTGGCCGCGAACGTTGCATGCGGCGGGCTACCGAACCGGCTACTTCGGCAAGTGGCACGTCGAACGGAGCGAGGCGCTCGAACGCTTCGGATTCGACACCTATGCGACGGAGCTCCACCTCGTGAACGTGCCGAGCGAGCGACGAGCGCTCCGGAGCGCCCGGTACGTTCGTCAGGAGGGATACCGCGACTTCCTCCTCTGCGGTGTGACGGAGGAACCGGCGTCCGCGACGCGCGAGCACGCGCTGTTCGAACGCGGGATCGAGTTCGTGCGGGCGGCCTCTGCGGATGCCGAGGTCCCCTGGGTGCTCGTGGTGGCCACGGAGGCGCCGCACGACCCGTTCGTCGCGCCGGCGGAGTGCCGCGATCGCTACGATGCGTCCTCGCTCCCGCTGCCGCCGAACGCACACGATCCGCTCACCGACCGACCCGCCATCTATCGCCGGTTGCAGCGCGTCTGGGAGGGGCTCGACGAGGCGGAGACGCGCGAGGCGACGGCCTGCTACCTGGCGCTGTGCAGCCTCATCGACGACGGCGTCGGCAGGCTGCTCGCCGCGCTCGACGAGACCGGTCAGACCGACGACACCGTCGTGATCTTCACGTCCGATCACGGCGACCTGCTCGGTGCCCACGGCCTCTGGCTGAAGGGCGTGCCGCCCTTCGAGGAGGCCTACCGCGTGCCGCTGGTGATGGCGGGCCCGGGCGTGCCCGCCGGCGTCCGTCACCCCGATCCGGTGAGCCTCGTCGACCTGGCCGCCACGATCGTCCGGCTGACGCTCGACGAACCCTTCGTCGGCCACGGCCGTGACCTCACCGCCGCGTTCGGCCCGTCGGCGCACACGCTCGCACCCGAGGCGTACGCGGAGTTCCACGGTCAGCGCTTCGGCTACACCCAACGCATCGTCTGGTACGAGCACCACAAGTACGTCTTCAACGGCTTCGACGAGGACGAACTCTACGACCTACGGCACGACCCGCACGAGGAGCGAAACCTCGCGCGCGATCCCGAGCACGCGGCGCTCCTCGCGCGCATGGCAGCGCGCATGTGGCGCACGGCGCACGCCACGAACGACACGACGTTCGTCGACGCCCACTACGGCATGTTCCGCTTCGCCCCCGTCGGTCCCGACGTGGGACTCGAACCCGCATGACACCCGAGGAGATCACCGTGCAGAGACCCCCGCTACCCGACTTCCGCCTCGACGGACGCGTCGCGATCGTGACCGGAGCGACCGGTGTGCTCGGCGGCGTGATGGCGCACGGACTCGCCGCCGCCGGCGCGCGCGTCGCCGTGCTCGGACGGAACGCAGCGCGAGCCGAGGAACTCGCTGCCGCGATCGAAGCGTCCGGAGGGGAGGCGCTGGCGACCCCGGCGGACGTGCTCGACGTCGACGCTCTCGCGCACGTGCGCGATGAGGTGCTCGGGCGCTGGTCGCAGATCGACATGCTGATCAACGTCGCCGGCGGCAACGTCGCCGGCGCCACGCTCGGGCCCGACGATACGCCCTTCGACCTCGACCCCGCGGCGATGCGTGAGGTGGTCGATCTGAACTTCATGGGCACGGTCCTACCGACCCAGGTGTTCGGGAAGGCGATGGCGGAGCGGAAGCGAGGTGTCATCATCACCATCTCGTCGATGGCGGCGATGCGCTCGATCACGCGTGTCGTCGGCTACTCGGCCGCGAAGGCGGCGGTCGACAACCTGACCCGGTGGCTCGCCATGGATCTCGGTCGGCGCTACGGTGGCGGTATCCGCGTCAACGCCATCGCGCCGGGCTTCTTCGTCGGTAACCAGAACCGCCACCTCCTGCTCGAAGGCGACGGCTCGCTCACCGAGCGCGGACGTGCCATCGTCGAGCACACGCCGCTCGGGCGTTTCGGGAAACCCGAGGAGCTCGTGGGAACGCTGGTGTGGCTCTGTAGCGATGCCAGCTCCTTCGTGACGGGAATCGTCGTCCCCGTCGACGGCGGCTTCTCCGTCACCAGCGGCGTCTGACCACCGCGTCCAGCGCGCCCCGAAGGGACCGCATGCCCAAACGCGTCACCATCACCGACGTCGCCCGCGCCGCGGGCGTGTCGATCATGACCGTGTCACGGGTCGTGAACGACAGCGGTCGGGTCGGCGCGACCACACGGGGCGCCGTGCAGCGGGCGATCCGCGAGCTCGGCTACAGTCCGAGTCAGGTGGCGCGCGGCCTCACCACCCGGAAGAGCATGACGATCGGACTCATCGTGCCCGACATCACGAACCCGTTCTTCCCCGAGATCGTGCGCGGCGCTGAGGATGCCGCCTGGAACGCGGGCTTCGTCGTCTCGCTCGCGAACACCGTCGAGGATCCGGGGCGCGAGCGTGCGGCGCTGCGCAACATGGAGGGGCACCGTGTCGACGGCGTCATCGTCTGTAGCGCTCGCCTCCCGACGGCGGAACTCGACGAGCTCCTGCGACGCCACCCCGCGACCGTCCTCGTCAACCGACGGAGCGGGGACGCGCAGGCGACGTCGTTGGTGGTCGACGACGCTCTCGGTACCCGCCTCGCCGTCGAGCACCTCCTCTCGCGCGGGAGGCGGCGTATCGCGCTCGTCACCGGTCCCGACCGCTCGGCGAGCGCGATCGCCCGGCGTGAGGGGTACGTGGCGGCCCTGACGAACGATCGTCTCGCAATCGACCCCGACCTCGTCGAGCGGGGCGGGCCGAACGAGGAGGACGGGTACCGCGCCATGCACGCGCTCAGTGCGCGCCGAGCGCACGTCGACGCGGTCGTGGCGTACAACGATCTCGTCGCGCTCGGCGTGCTGCGCGCGGCGCGCGAGCTCGGACTCGAGGTGCCGCGCGACGTCGCCGTGGTCGGCTGCGACGACGTGCGACTCGCCAGCCTCGTGACCCCCGCCCTCACCACCCTCCGCGTCGACAAGTACGACCTCGGCAGGCGCGCTGCCGCGCTCCTGTTCGAACGCCTCCACGGCCGCGTGCCCGCAGACGTGACCGTCGACCCCGAACTCGTGACGCGCGCCAGCGCGCCATGAGCCCGCCCCAGCCCGCTCCTGGAAGGACTCCCGACATGCCCGACCGCCTTCTCGACCCAACGCCCCTCCCCGCCGCCGCTCGCGATCCCGTCGAGGGGAGCGTGCGACGCGGCGCGGGTGTGACCCTCTGGGCCGAACGGCGCGGCGGAGGCTTCCTGATCGCCGCGGCAGCCGCCGACGGTGAGGTGCTCGCCGCGTTCGATGGGGAATCGTCTGCCCACGACTCGCTGGCCGTCGTGCGGGCCGAGCCGAGCCCCGGCAACGTCGCCGCCTTGCGTGCCGCCCTCCCGAACCTCGTCCCCATTCCGCTCGGCGTCGCCACGAGCGCGGGGTTCGGCGACCGGCTGGGGCTGGCGACGCCCGGCCACGTCGACGCGCTCCGCGCGAGCGGTGGGGCGGCCACGGTGCGGGCGATCTTCGCGCAGCAGTCGATGCGCGAGAACGCGCGTACGGGCCGCACGCCCCTCGAGGTGGTCGACGACGCTACGCTCGGCGCCTTCGTGTCCGGATGGGAGGGACCAGTGGGGGCCGACGCCGATCACCTCAAGCTCGAAGGGGAGATCGACCTCTGTCTCGATTCGCACTACACCATGTTCACGCTCGATCCCGGCGAGCACGTCGACGCTCGCGCCGACGACCTGTCGGGAGCGGCGCTCGCCGCCGCGTACGAAGGTGTGCCGTGGGAAGGGCTCGAGAGCGACCCGGACGACCTCCGAGCGCGCCTCGGGGGGGAGCGCGTCGACATCGGCTCGCGCTCCGTCGAATTCGCTGCCGGCGAACTCGAGCGCGCCGCCGTCAAGTACGGCGGCGCCGTCGCGCACGTCACCCGACTGGCGCGCCATCTCGAGCGCGCAGCGCGTGGGCGCCCCTACGAGATCGAGGTGTCGGTCGACGAGACCGCCACGCCCACGACGCTGGGCGAGCACCTCTACCTCGCCAGCGAGCTGCGACGCCTCGGGGTCGCGTGGGTGTCGCTCGCACCGCGCTTCGTGGGCGACTTCGAGAAGGGTGTCGACTACATCGGCGATCTCGCGCTCCTCGCGCACGACCTCGAGGGGCATGCCGCGCTCGCACGTGCCCTCGGGCCCTACAAGATCAGTCTCCACTCGGGCTCCGACAAGTTCGGCGTCTACCCGATCGCCGCGGCGGCGACGCGAGGCGCGGTCCACCTCAAGACGGCGGGCACGAGCTACCTCGAGGCGCTGCGCGTGGCCGCCGCGCACGACCCCGATCTGATGGCCCGGATCGTCGCGCTGGCGATCGAACGCTTCGACGAGGACGTACGGACGTACCACATCACCGGGCGCCCCTCGGGCATGCCGGACTCCGCCGCGCTCCATGGTTCCGCGTCCGCGGCGCTGCTCGAGCAACGCGACGCTCGACAGGTGCTCCACGTGACCTTCGGATCGGTGCTGGCACGCTTCGGCGAGCCGCTCCGGGAGCTCCTGCGCGCGCACCCCGACGCCTACCGCTCGGCACTTCGGCGCCACTTCGAACGGCACCTCGTCCCCTTCGTCGCGCCCGGCGGCGCCTCGTGATCGCCGCGCGCGCCGTCGCTCCCCTCGGCAGCGTCCTCGAGGCGCGTGAGATCCGCCGGACGCTGGGGGCAGGACTCGGCGATGTCGCCCGCTCCGGCCGCATCCTCGTCCTGATCCCGGATCACACGCGCACGCTGCCGCTGCCCATGCTCTTCCGCGAACTCTGCGAGCTGCTCGGCGACGCCCTCGACCTCGAGTTCATGGTCGCGCTCGGTACGCATCCGCCGCTCTCCGAGGAGCGCCTGAACGCCCTCCTCGGCGTGAGCGCGGAGGAGCGCTCCGGGCGCTTCGCGCACGTGCGGGTCACGAACCACGCGTGGGACGATCCCGACACCTTCGTCTCCCTCGGCGCGCTGTCGACCCGACGCATCCGGTCGATCGCAGGCGATCGTTGGCACCCGACGCTCGGGGGCGACGTCGACGTGCGGATCAACCGCCGCGTGCTCGAGGCCGACCACGTGATCATCGTCGGGCCGACGTTCCCGCACGAGGTTGCGGGGTTCTCGGGCGGATACAAGTACTACTTCCCCGGCGTGAGCGGCGCCGACATGATCAACGTGACGCACTGGCTCGGCGCCTTGAGCGGTGTCGTCGGCACCATCGGCATCGCCGACACACCGGTGCGGGCGATGATCCACGCCGCCGCGGAGCTCGTCCCCACACCGACGACGCTCATCGCGCTCACCGTGGAGGGCAGCGAACTCGGCGCGATCACCATCGGCGACCCGATCGAGGCGTGGCGGGAAGCGGCGGTACTCTCCGACGAACGGCACGTGACGCATCTCGAACGACCCATGGAGCGGATCCTCGCCTGGGCGCCGCCCATGTACGACGAGCTCTGGACGGCCGGAAAGGCGATGTACAAGCTCGAGAGCGCGCTCGCCGACGGCGGTGAGCTGGTGATCTACGCCCCGCACCTCGAGCGGGTCAGTCGCGTCCATGGCGCCTGGATCGAGGAGATCGGCTACCACACGCTGCCGTACTTCCTCGAGTCGTGGGAGCGCTACTCGCACGTGCCACTCGGCGTGCTCGCCCACTCCACGCACGTGCGCGGATCGGGAACGTGGGAGGGGGGACGCGAGCACCCGCGCGTGCGCGTGACGCTCGCCAGCCGTCTCTCGGCGGAGGCGTGCGCGCGCCTGAGCCTGGGGTACCTCGACCCCGCCACGGTCGATCCCGCCGCGTGGCAAGGGCGCGAGGAGGAGGGTGTGATGTTCGTCGCGAAGGCCGGCGAACGACTCTACCGGGCGCCGGGGATCGGCACGCCGCCGCGAAGGTCGTGAGCACGACCGCGGAGCGCGTCGTGGTGGTGATGGGCGTGTCGGGCTCCGGCAAGACGACGGTGGGTGCCGCGCTCGCCGCGCACTACGGCTGGACGTTCGTCGACGCCGACGACTTCCACGGCGCGGTGAACCAGCAGAAGATGGCGGCAGGCGTGCCGCTCGACGACGACGACCGCAGCCCCTGGCTCGACCGCCTCCGAACGCTACTCGACGACGCGCTCGCGCGCGGCGACGGGATCGTGCTCGCCTGCTCGGCGCTCAAACGGGCCTACCGTGAGCGCCTCGGCCTCCCCCGACCGGGCGTCGCGCTCCTCCACCTCCACGGGACGCGCGAGGTGCTCGAGGAGCGTCTCCGCGCCCGCTCGAACCACTACATGCCCCCCTCGCTCCTGGCGAGTCAGCTCGAGGCGCTCGAACCGCCCGACGACGCCGTCATCCTCGCGATCGATGCCAGCCTCGACGACGTCGTGGCGCGCGCGATCGCTGCACTCGCGCCCCTCGGGAGGCAGCCATGACCACCGCCGCGACGCCCGCCTGGACCCTCGACCCCGATCGCTGCTTCGCCCCCGAGAGGACGCAGCGCGCCGAGGCGCGACGTCTCTACGACGAGGTGCGCGACCTGCCGCTGATCTGCCCGCACGGACACGTGCCGCCTCGACTCCTCCACGACGACGAACCGCTCGGCGACCCGGCGTCGCTCCTCGTGGTCCCCGACCACTACGTCGTCCGCATGCTCTACAGCCAGGGGGTGCCGATGGAGGAGTTGGGTCTCGTGCGCCGTGACGGCGGCGCGTCCGAAGGGGACCCGCGGGTGGTCTGGCGCCGCTTCTGCGAGCACTTCCACCTCTTCGCCGGCACGCCGACCGGGCTGTGGCTCAAACAGGAGCTCATCGAGCTCTTCGACGTGGGGGAGCGCCCGTCGGCCGAGACGGCCGATGCGCTCTACGACCACGTCGCTGCCCGGCTCGCCGAACGGGCCTACCGCCCCCGTGCCCTCTTCGAACGCCTCGGTGTGGAGGTGCTCTGCACCACCGACGCCGCCACGGACGACCTGAGGGTGCACCAAGCGCTCCAGGCGGACGGGCTGGCGGTGCGCCCGACCTTCCGGCCCGACGCGGTGATCGACGGGACGCGGGAGGACTGGGGCGACGCCGTCGACCTACTCGCCGAGCGGAGCGGCGTGGAGGTGGTCGACTACGCGAGCTATCTCCGCGCGCTCGAGGCGCGGCGCGAAGCGTTCCGGGCGGCCGGTGCCACCGCCACCGACCACGCCGCCCTCACCGCCGACGTCGCGCCCATGCACGACCCCGAGCGGCGCTTCGACACGCTGCGGCGTACGACCGCGACACCCGGGGAGCGCGCCGAGTTCACTCGGAACATGCTCTTCGAGATGGCGCGCATGAGCGCCGACGACGGCCTGGTCATGCAGCTGCACGTGGGCTCCTCGCGTGATCATCACACGCGCGTGTTCGAGCGCTTCGGACGCGACGTCGGAGCCGACATCCCGATCGCCGCGGAGTGGACCCGCTCGCTCCGGACGCTGCTCGGCCGCTTCGGCGCCGACGCCGGCTTCCGGCTCGTGCTCTACACGCTCGACGAGAGCGCCTACGGGCGTGAGCTCGCCCCCCTCGCCGGCCACTACCCGGCGGTGCGACTCGGCGCTCCCTGGTGGTTCTTCGACTCGGTGCTCGGTATGGAGCGCTACCTCGACGCGGTCGTGGAGACCGCGGGGGTCTACAACCTCGCCGGCTTCAACGACGATACGCGCGCCTTCCCCTCCATTCGCGCTCGCCACGACGTCTGGCGTCGCGTGTCGTGCAACTGGCTCGCCGGCCGCGTGGTGCGAGGACTCGTCGATGCCGACGTCGCGCCGAGCCTCGCGCGCGCGCTCGCGTACGATCAGGCGAAGGAGACGTACCGACTGGCGTGAGCGCCGCCGCCCGACCGCGACCGCCCCCGAGGAGACGACACCTGTGCCACCTCCCGGCTCGTCGTACTGCGCCGCCGTCCGCGAGGGATCGAGCGAGCCGCACGGCCACTACCACGACCACCAGTACGGCTTCCCGATCCACGACGACGACGCGCTCTTCGGTCGCCTCGTGCTCGAGATCAACCAGGCTGGGCTGTCGTGGACCACGATATTGCGCAAGGCCGCGAACTTCGCCCGGGCGTACGACGGCTACTCGATCGCGCACATCACCGCCTATGGCGATGACGACGTCGCTCGCCTCCTCGCCGACGCCGGCATCGTCCGGAACCGCGCCAAGATCCGCGCGGCAGTCGAGAACGCGAAGCGCGTGCGCGCGCTGCAAGACGCGCACGGTTCCTTCGAGGCGTGGCTCGATGCGCAGCATCCACTGTCGCTCGAGGCCTGGCTGCCGCTCTTCAAGCGGACGTTCGTCTTCACCGGAGGCGAGATCACGCGCGAGTTCCTGGTCTCGACCGGGTACCTCGAGGGGGCACACGAGCCGTCCTGCCCCATCTACGAGCGCGTGCTGGAGGCCGATCCGCCGTGGCGCCGCCCGGCGTGACGCCACGGTGGACGTGGCGGCCGACGCCGGCGCCGCGCGCGCTGGATCGCGCGTTCTGGGTCGCGGGCCAT
Organism: Trueperaceae bacterium; assembly: GCA_013697735.1. Lineage (GTDB taxonomy): Bacteria > Deinococcota > Deinococci > Deinococcales > Trueperaceae > SKWV01. The sequence goes on from JACCWH010000160.1 coordinate 21,613, forward strand.
CAGTCGCGATCGATCATCAGCGGCAGCGGATCGATGGCCTGCCACTCGCAGGTCCACTCCTCGCCGCCGTAGACGCCGAAGTGGAGGTGGGGCGGCGTCCCGGCGGCGTTGCCGGAGTCGCCGACGAAGCCGATGATCGTGTCGTCGTCGACGAACCGGCCCTCGCGGAGATCGCTCGCGGCGGCGTCGAGGTGCGTGTAGAAGTAGCGCCGTCCCGCGCCTCCCACGATGGTCACCGTGAGACCACCGAGCGAGAGATCGTCGATCCGGTAGACGAATCCGCTCGTGGCCGAGCGGATCGGCGTCCCCCGCGGCGCGAAGATGTCTTGCCCCTCGTGCAGGGCGCCGCCGCCGCGGGGCGCGTGCCAGGTGTCGGTCACGTGCGCAACGCGCACCCCCTCGACGGGCATGCGGAGCACCGCATCGCTTTCGCCTCCGACCTTGGCGAAGTAGGCCGGGAGTACGCTCCGATACCGCGCACGCATGTCGAAGCGCGCCCGTTCGGCGTCCGTCCGCGCCACGGGACCCTCGCGCTCCGGGCAGGCGAGGGCGGCGAACTCGGGGCGGAGATCGGGGAACCACACGTCCGGCAGGGTCTGCGCCACGGCAGTGCTCACCGCGGCGATGAGGAGCACGACGAGGAGGGACCCGACGACGAGCGAGCCGAACGGTCGGCCGGGGGCGCCCCACCACCTCATGGCGCGAGCTCCTCGAGGCGCGCCACGTACCCCTCGAGCACGTCGAAGGCGCGGTCGAGAGGTTCGCGCGTGGTCACGTCGAGCCCGACCGACGCGAAGAGTTCGATCGGCGGCACGCTCGGTCCCGCGCGCATGAAGCGGTGCAGCGCGTCGGCTGCACCCGGCTCGCCGGCAGTGATCGGCGCCACGAGCGCCGTGGCGGCAGCGATGCCGACGGCGTATTGGAAGGTGTAGAAGGGGACGTAGAGGTGGCCGAACTGCGCCCACGCGCTGCCGACGCGAGCGTCGGCGGTGATGGCGTCGCCATAGCCCTCCTGAAAGCGCTCCCGCATCGTGCGCGTGAGCGCCTTCCCCGAGGGCGCCTCGCCGCGCCAGTGCGCGGCGTGCACCTCACGCTCGAAACGAACGAGTGTCGGCATCACGAAGAGGTAGCGGTGGAAGTTGGCCAGCGTCTCGTCGAGCACCGCGAGCTCGAAGCGCTCGTCGCCCCGGGCGGGACCAGCGAGGAGGTATGCGCGCAGGAGCGCCTGCTGGGCGTTGGAGGCCGTCTCGGCCACGGTCATGCCGAGCTCGTCGGAGGCGTCGAGCGGGTCCTGGGTGTGGTGCAGGAGTTCGGCGTGCATGGCGTGGCCGAGTTCGTGCGCGAGCGTGCTCGCGCTCGGCAGATCGTCGGTGTAGCTCATCAGGATGTACGGGTGGACACCAGCGACGGCTGCGCAGAACGCCCCTTCGCGCTTGCCGCGGTTCGGGCGCAGGTCGGTCCACCGCTCCTCGAGCATCCCTTCGCGGATGCGCTCGGCGTAGTCGGCGCCCATCGGTTCGGCGCTCGCCACGATCCACGACACCGCCTGCGCGACGCTCACGTGCGGCGCTCCCGGCGCGAGCGACGCGTGCACGTCCCACGGCTCGAGGCGCTCGACGGCGAGGAGCCGACGGCGCGCCTCCCAGTAGCGGTGCCACACGGGGAGCCGATCGACGAAGGCGTCGATGGTGGCATCGAGCACGCTCGCGCTCACGTGCATGGCAGCGAGCGCCGCCTCTTCTCCCGAACCGTAGCCGCGGACGCGGGCGTCGAACGCCTGCGCCTGCACGCGCCCGAGGTAGAGCTCGCCGAGCGTGTCGGCGTGGGCGAGGTGGGCGTCGGCGTAGGAGACGAACGCCTGACGTCTGACGCCGCGGTCGTCGTGCCGCTCGAGCGATCGGATGGTGCTCGGCGCCACGTCGAGGCTCTCGCCTCCTGCGTGCACGCGCTCGAAGTGCATGTCTCCCGCGACGAGGGCCTGCCGCGCGCGTTGCAGCGCACCGAGGGGTGCCCGAGCGGAGGCCATCACGTCCTCCACCTCGACGGAACGGACGGCGGCTCGATCGGCCTCGAGTCGGTCGAGCCAGGGGCCGAAGCGCTCGAGCGCCGGCAGCTCGCGACGGAACGCGGCGAGGCGCTCCCGAGCGATGGCGAGGATCTCGGGGCGCGCGAACGAGAGTGCGGCCCCCCAACGCGCCGCCGTGGTGGCGAAGCGCGCGGCGGCGACCCGTGCCTCCTCGTCGGTCCCGTCTGCCGAGGTCGGCAGTGTGGCGTACGTCCGCAATCGGGCGAGGAGTGCCGTCGTACGAGAGAAGGCGTCGAGGAACGCGTGGAGCGTGACGGCGTCGTCGCCGAGGTGCCCGCGGTCGCGCCCGAGGGCCGCGACCCGAACCTCCGCATCGTCGATCGCGTCTTCGAAGGCGCTGGCCGTGTCGAAGAGATGCTCGAGGGCCCAGGTCTCGACCGGATCGAGGTCGTCCCGGGAGCGGAGCGTGGTCGTGGTCATGCCGGAGCCTACCCGTCCACGCGCTATCATGAGCGTTCCGGCTCGGCCATCCGGCCGCCACCCGACCCACCATGACGACGCCACCTCCCGCCACCACCGCACTCGCTGCCGAGATCGCTCGCCGCCGGACGTTCGCGATCATCTCGCACCCCGACGCCGGCAAGACGACGCTCACGGAGAAACTGTTGCTCTACTCCGGAGCGATCCGCTCGGCCGGGATCGTGGGCGGCAAGGCGGGGACGCAGGGCGCGCGGAGCGACTTCATGGCGATGGAGCGCGAGCGCGGGATCTCGATCTCCTCGGCGTCGCTCCAGGTCGAGTACCGTGGCCACGTCCTCAACCTGCTCGACACCCCCGGTCACCAAGACTTCAGTGAAGACACCTACCGCACGCTCACGGCGGTCGACAGCGCGGTCATGCTCCTCGACGCCGCTCGCGGGGTACAGGCGCAGACGTTGAAGTTGTTCGAGGTCTGCCGCCGCCGCGGACTGCCGGTCTTCACGTTCATCAACAAGCTCGACCGGCCGTCACGCGATCCGTTCGACCTCATGGACGAAGTCGAACAGGTGCTCGGTCTGCAGGTCACGCCCATCACCTGGCCGATCGGCAGCGGGCCCGATTTCCGAGGCATCTACGAGCGTCCGTCGAAATGCGTTCACCTCTATGGCCGAGGGGCTCGCGACGAGCGTGCCGAGGTGCTGGCGACGGGCGGGGTCGAGGACCCGGTGCTCGAGCGGCTGCTGGGGGCGGAGGCCCACGCGGCACTCCGCGACGAGCTCGAGACCGTCGATGCGCTCCTGCCGAGCGTCGATCCCGCGCGCGTCGACGCTGCCGAACTCTCACCCGTCTTCTTCGGGAGCGTCCTCACGAACTTCGGCGTCGAGCCGTTCCTCGACCACTTCCTCGACCTCGCCCCCGCCCCGGCCGACCTGACGACGCTCGCCGGGCAGCACATCGACGTGGCGGGGGAGATCTTCACGGCGCGCGTCTTCAAACTGCAGGCGAATCTCGACAAGCGCCATCGCGACCGCACCGCCTACGCTCGCGTCGCGACCGGGGCATTCGAACGCGGCATGAACGCGATCCACGTCCGCACGGGCCGGGCGATGAAGCTCAGTCGCGCCCACACCCTCTTCGCCGAGGAGCGCGAAACGGTCGACCACGCCGTTGCCGGCGACGTGATCGGGCTCGTGAACCCGGGCCTCCTGCGCGTGGGCGACGTCGTGAGCACGCAGCGCGACGTGGAGCTGCCGCCCTTACCTCGATTCGCACCCGAGGTGTTCGCCACCGTCCGCCCGCGCAACGTGGAGCGCGACAAGGCCTTCCGGAAGGGGCTCGAGCAGCTCGGCGAGGAGGGCGTGGTGCAACGCTTCCACCCCGCCCAGGGGGCGCGCGATTCGGTGGTCGGCGCGGTGGGGACGCTCCAGTTCGACGTCTTCGTGCGCCGCATGCTCGACGAGTACGACGTCGAGGTCGACCTCGTGAGTGAGCCCTTCACGCTGATCCGCCGCCTCGACCGGACGCCGAGCGGCCCCGGGCGCTTCGGCCGTCTCGTGGTCGACGCCGACGGCGAACCGGCCGTGCTCCTGCGCCATGCGCGGGAGATCGAGTACTTCAGCGACGAACATCCCGGCATCGTCCTGCACGCCATCGACCAGAGTTGACTCGGCACGAGACGAGCCTCCGTACACCACCGCTTGCGTTTTGCGCCGCGAGCGTGTACTGTTGCCATGTCCCGCGATAGATAACCGAAACTGGTGTCGCTCGGGGGGCCCGGGCCGTACGGTTCGGACGTGAAGGATCGCATGGGGCTCAGCCCCACGGTCAGGAAGCTTAGGTACAAAGCATGGCTACAGGTACAGTCAAGTGGTTCAACGGCGAAAAAGGGTTCGGGTTCATCGCGGTCGAAGGCGGCGGCAAGGATGTCTTCTGCCACTTCTCGGCCATCGTCGGTGACGGCTACCGGAACCTCAACGAAGGCGACGAAGTCGAGTTCGACGTCGAGCAGGGCGCCAAGGGCCCTCAGGCGAAGAACGTCAAAGTGACTCGCGCTGCGGCCCCCTCCATGGGTGGCTCGCGCGGCCGCTACTGAGTCGTCGATCCACTGACGATTCCACGACGGCGCCCGGGGTTTCCCCGGGC
>JACCWH010000163.1 GCA_013697735.1 Trueperaceae bacterium
GCGCCTTTCGCACGCGCGTCGCGCCCGGGGGCGGTCTCCGGCGGCTTCGCCTCTCCCGAGCGCTTGCCACGACCACGCCCGGTAGCCGCCTTCACGGGGGTGGCGGGCGTCGGGCCGGTCGCACCGACGGGCGTCTTGAGCTTCTTCGGCGCCTTCTCCGGCTTCACCTGCTCGTCGGCGTCGACCTCGGGCATGTCCATGTGCGCCGGCAGCAGGTCGATCTGACGATTGACCGGCGTGCTCGACAGGATCTTGACGTCGACGCGATCACCCATGCGGTAGCGCTTGCGCGTGTGCTTCCCCATCAGCATGAGCTGGTCCTCGAGGAAGAGGTAGTAGTCGTCGTCGAGCTGTGAGACGTGCATCAGCCCCTCGACGCCGTTGGGGAGCGCGAGGAAGACACCGAAGTTGGTCACGCCCGACACGACCGCCGTGAACGACTCACCGACGTGATCCCTGGCCCAGACGGCGTGGAAGTACTTGCTCAGGTCGCGCTCGGCCTCTTCGGCGAGGCGCTCGCGTTGGCTCGCGTGTTCGGCGAGCTTGGGGAAGTCGTTGCGCATGCGCTCCTTGAGCGTCGGCGACAGCCGGTGCTGAAGCATGGCCCGGAGCACGCGGTGGACCACCAGATCGGGATAGCGCCGGATCGGGCTGGTGAAGTGGAGGTAGTTCTCGAACGCGAGGCCGAAGTGACCGAGGTTCTCGCTCGAGTAGCGCGCCTGCTTGAGGCTCCGCAGGAGGAGCGTGTTCACGAGCTGCGCCTCGGGCTTCCCCGCCGCCTGCTGCAGCACCTTCTGGAGGTCCTGCGGCTTGGCATCGTTCAGCTCGACCTGGTATCCGAGGCGCTGGAGCGCCTTCTGCAGCACCTGGATCTTCTCGACGCTCGGGTCTTCGTGCACACGGTAGAGCGCCGGGATGTCGCGCTTGTGCATCTCGTGCGCCACGAGCCGGTTGGCGAGCAACATCAGCTCCTCGACGAGCTGCCGAGCGCTGTTGCTGCGCACGGGCGTGAGGTGGAGCGCCCCCTGCTCGTCGACGTCGACCTTCGCCTCGGTGAAGTCGAAATCGAGCGATCCCGCCCCGATCCGCTTCGCCCTGAGTGCCTGCGTGAGGTCGAGCAGCACCTTGATGTCGCGCTCGAGCTTGAGCTTCCCCGGCGGGAGGCGGCCGCCGTCGGCGAACTCCTGCACCTGCTCGTAGGTCAGTCGAGCGTCGGACTCGATCAGCGTCTCGGCGAACATGACGTCCTTGACCTCGCCGTCTCGAGTCACGTCGACGAACGCCGAGAGTGCGAGCCGCGCCTCCCCCTCGACGAGTGAGCAGATGCCGTTGCTGAGTTGCTCCGGGAGCATCGGCAGCACCTGCCCCGGGAGGTAGACGCTCGTCGCCCGCTCGACGGCCTCGCGGTCGAGGCTGGTCCCCTCGGCGACGTAGTACGAGACGTCCGCGATGTGCACGCCGATGCGCAGGAGCTGCGCCTTGCCGCGACCCTTGAGCCGCTCGACGCTCAGGGCGTCGTCGAAGTCCTTGGCGTCGGCGCCGTCGATCGTGAAGGTGGGGACGTGGCGGTGATCGGTGCGGCCGGCTTGCATCTCGGCGTCCACCGTCGGCGGCACTGCTTCCGCCTCCGCGACCGTATCCGGCTCGAATGCGTCCTTGAGGCCGTACTTGACGATCACGGCCCGGGTCTCGACCTCGGGGTCGTCGGCGAGCCCGAGCACCTCGACCACCTCGGCGAACGGATCGCGCTCCCCCGACGCCTCCGGCCAGATCATCACGCCGACGATGCGCATGCCCGCCTCGAGCTTGCCGACGGAATCGGGGACGAGCAGGATGCGTTCGCGCAACCGCACCGAATCGGGGCGGAGGATGGCGTAGCCCTGGGCGTACTCGAGTGTGCCGACCACCTTGTCGTGGCCGCGCTCGAGGATACGGACGATCTCGCCCGACTGCCGGGCGTCGTCGCTCTTCATCGGATTCGGTCGGGCGACGACCTTGTCGCCGTCCCACGCGCCGGCGAGGCGCTCGGCGGGGACGAAGAGATCCTTGACGTCGCGCTCCTCGCTGATCACGAACCCGTAGCCACCGGAGGTGACCTGGAGCTTGCCGATCACGAGGTTCATCTCCTGCGGCAGCCCGTAGGTTCGGCGACGGGTACGGATGAGGCGCCCGTCGTCCACGAGGTCGCCGAGGACCTGCTGCAGGCCGTCGCGCTCTTCGATGGTCAGGCGCTTCTGAACGTCCTGGACGTGCCAAGGACGTTCTGGGTGCTGTCGGAAGAATTCGAGGATCTGTTCGTGGTCGATATCGCTCATCGGGGCCAGTGTAGCCCGTGTGGAGCGCCGGGCCCCGTACCGAGGGAGCAGGTGACCGCCAGGGAGGCTCGACCCGCTCAGGGTGTGCCACTTCACTTCTTTCACTCTTGACTGAACGTACAGACAGGACGTATGGTGCTCGCGGAGGTCGGCGGTGGATCGCATCGACAGCAAGGAGGCGTTCATCGAAGCGGTCGGGATGGCGATGGCCGCGCAGGGACTTCCCCGAAACGCCGGACGCGTGCTCGGCGCACTGCTCGTCGCAGATCCCCCCGAACGGACCGCCGAGGAGCTCGCCGAGCAACTCCAGGCGAGCCGGGGCTCGATCAGCACGATGACGCGGCTTCTCGAGGGGGTCGGGATCCTGGCGCGCGTGAGCAAGCCAGGCGATCGGCGGCACTACTATCGCGCTCGTCGCGGCGGCCTCGCGGCCGCTACCGTGCAGCGCGTGCGCGGCATGCGGCAGATGACCGACCTCCTCGCGCAGGGCCTCCGGCTCCTGGATGACGCCCCGCCCGATTCGCGTCGCGCACTCGAGGAGATGCACGACTTCTACGCCTACTGGTCGGACGAGACGCTGCGATTCGCCGAGGACTACCTGGCGCGGATCGCAACCACGTCGTCGCCTGCGGACTCCGCCGGCGACGAGGACTGAGGACCGCGACATGCAGCACGCCAACCGGCTCGTCATCGAACTCACGGGCGTCGTCAAGCGTTACGGCCGTGATACGACCGAACCCCCTCATCGAGCGCATGCGCTCGAACCGCACACCAACGGACCGACCGGGGCGCCGTTGCGAGCACGCGCCCTCGACGGCGTCGACCTCCAGGTACGCGCCGGTGAGATCTTCGGCTTCCTCGGCCCCAACGGTGCCGGGAAGACCACGACCATCCGACTCCTGCTCGATCTCCTGCGACCGACGCTCGGCAAAGTCCGCGTCTTCGGTCAGGATCCACGCAGCGCGGGACCGGCGCTCCGACGGCGGATCGGCTACCTCCCGGGCGACGTGCGCGTGGGCACGCGCCAGAGCGCGCACGAGCTGCTCACCCACCTCGGGCAGCTCCGCGGCGGCGTGAGCGACGCTCGCATACGGAGCCTCGCAGAGCGCCTCGGCCTCGACCTGCGCGCTCCCATACGACGTCTCTCGAAAGGCAACCGACAGAAGGTCGGCCTGATCCAGGCGTTCATGCACGATCCCGAACTTCTCGTGCTCGACGAGCCGACGTCGGGGCTCGATCCGCTCCTCCAACGCGAGTTCCTGGCGATGGTGCGCGAAGCCTCCGACCGCGGCCGGACGGTCTTCATGTCGTCGCACGTGCTGAGCGAGGTCGAGCAGGTCGCGGACCGGACCGGCATCATCCGCGACGGCCACCTCGTGGCGGTCGAGTCGGTCGACGAGCTGCGCACGCGAGCGGTCCGGCGCGTCGAAGTCGTCTTCGGCCACGACCTCCCCGACGGGGCCTTCTCCGAGGTGTCCGGCCTCGAGGGCGCGGAGGTCCACGGCAGGACGCTCCGTGGTCGCCTCACCGGACCTGCGGACTCCTTCGTGAAGGCGGCGGCGCGCCACGAGGTCGTCTCCTTTCTCGCCGCCGACCCAGACCTCGAGGAGCTCTTCTTCACCTACTACGCCGAACGCGGAGGCCGACATGCTGCGTAGCGTCTGGACCAAGACCCTCTGGGAGGGTCGGAATGGGATCGTGCTCTGGAGCGTCGCGCTCGCCGGGGTGTCGCTCATGTACGCGCTCTTCTACCCATCGATCAATCAGGAGAGCTTCGCGCAGGCGATGGAGTCGTTCCCCGAAGCACTCATGCTCGCGTTCGGCTGGGACGACCTCACGAGCGCCGCGGGCTACCTCGGCTCGACCGTCTTCGGGCTCCTCGCGCCGATCCTCATGATCGTGTTCGCGATCGGCCTCGGAACGCGCGCGATCGCGGGCGACGAGGAGGCAGGCACCCTCGACCTCCTCCTCGCGCATCCGGTGTCGCGCGCACGCGTGGTGCTCGAACGCGCACTGGCGCTCGCCGTGTCGCTCACGGTCGCCACGCTCGCGGTCTTCGGCGCGATCGTCGCGGCGCGGGGGGTAGCGGAGCTCGACGCGCTCTCGGTGGGCGCGATCGCGGCGGCGTCCCTCCACCTCCTTCTGCTCGCCCTGACGTTCGGGACGCTCGCGCTCGCGCTCGGGGCGATCGGCGGCAGTCGCTCCCTAGCGCTCTCGGGAGCGGCCATCGTCGCGGTGCTCGGCTATTTCGGCAATACCATCGCGCGTCAGGTCGACGCCACCCGGTGGCTCGCCACCCTCTCCCCCTTCCGGTACTACGAGGGGGGAGCACCGCTGCGCAACGGGCTGCAGGTCGGCGACGCGACCGTGCTGCTCGTCGCCAGCGCCCTCTTCGTCGCCGTCGCGGTGGTCGCCCTCGGTCGTCGCGACGTCGGCGCCTGACGCTGCGCACCGGGTACCGCTAGGTCACGCGCTAGGTCACGCGCTCGGATTCCGCCACGGCGAGATTGGCGAGCGCCGTTCGCGCCGGCGTTCGGCGGAAGGCAGTCAACGATTCGAGCGCCAGACCGACATCGGCGTGGATCGCCGCGCGCGTCCGAGCGTCGCCACCGAACTCGCGCACCAGCGCCACCATGCGAGGCACGTCGCCCGCGTCGGCCGCGTGCCGTCTGAGGATCGCGACGCACTCCGTGATGCCGTCGTCGATCAGGCTCAGCACCGGCAGCGTCGCCTTCCCCTCGCGAACATCCCCTCCGAGCGGCTTGCCGAGCGTCTCGGCGTCGCCGAGGAGATCGAGGTAGTCGTCGCGCATCTGGAACGCCCGCCCGTAGGCGAGCCCGAACTCACGCAGGGCGCTGCGCGCCTCGGCGGGCGCTCCGGCCACGATCGCCACGCCCTCGAGCGCCGCAGCGAAGAGCGCGGCGGTCTTCCCCTCGATGATCGTCCGGTAGGTGTCGGCGCTCCACGTCTCCAACGTGGCCATCTGAAACTGCAGTACCTCGCCCTCGCAGATCGCGACCGCGGTCTCCGACATCAGCTTCGTGAAGGCCGCCGTCTCGGAGCGCGCCAGCAGCCCGAGCACGCGCGCGAGCATGAAGTCGCCCGACATGACGCTCACCACGTTGCCGTAGCGTCGGAACGCCGCGGCCGCGCCGCGGCGGGTGGTGGCGTCGTCGATGAGATCGTCGTGCAGCAGCGAGGCGGAGTGGAGCAGTTCGACGGCGAGCGCGACCGTCATCACGGCCTCCTCGTCGGCGCCCAGGATGTCGCCGGCGAGGAACGCCAGCGTCGGCCGGAGCCGCTTCCCGCCGGCGCCGACGAGCTCGCTCGCGATCGCCTCGATGAAGGCGACGTCGGAGTGGAGCTCCTGGGCGATTCGCTCCTCGAACCGCCGGAGCCGCGGGACCACGTCGGCAGGGGCATCGGCAGGCATCAGGAGGGCAGGATAGCGCGCGACGGGCGGACGGAAGCCGCGTCAGCTCGGTGCGTCGTGCTCGGCGGGCGGATTGCCGACGTAGTACGTCAGTCGCGTGAGCCCCGCGAGGAAGTCGACGCTCTCGACGCGGATGTGGGCCGGGACTTCGATGACGGTCGGGGCGAAGTTCAGGATCCCGCGGATCCCGGCAGCGACGAGCGCGTCTGCCGCGCCCTGGGCCGCAGCCGCGGGCACCGTCAGGAACGCCATGTCGAGCGCATGTCTGGCGACGCTCGCCGCGAGGTCGTCGAGACCCTCGACCACCAGTGGCCCGACCGTCGAACCGACCTTCGCCGGATCGGCGTCGTAGGCCGCTCGGAGGGCGAAGTCATAGCGGTCGAAGTTCGGATAGTCGGCGAGGGCCTGCCCGAGGCGACCGACCCCCATGATCGCGACGTGCCAAACGCGCGTGAGCCCGAGTGCTCGGCGCAGCTCGCGCGCGAGCGGCGCCACCTGGTAGCCCGAGCCTCGCGTCCCGAGGCGTCCGCAGTAGGCGAGGTCCTTGCGCACCTGGAACGCCGTGGCGTGCGCGCGTCCGGCGATCGCCTCCGACGACGTCGTGAGGACGCCCTCGGTCTCGAGTTCGGCGACCACCCTTAGGTAGGTGACGAGTCGGCCGAGCGTCGCCGTCGGGATCAAGGGGTGGTGATCACCGGCGGCCGATCACCGCACGAAGCTTTCGATCCCCTGGTCGGCGAGCCGCTGGCGCGCGCTCGCGAGCGCCTCACCCTCGAAGGGGCCGACGAGCAGCTTGACGAGGCCATCCTCTCGACGCTCGGTCGCGACGAACCCGAGTCCTGCGAGTCGCTGGCGCAGCGGCAGCGAATTCTCGACCGTCCCGAACGCACCCACCTGCAGGAACCGGCCCTGGCTGGTCGCCGTGGCGGGCGCATTCGACTCCTGCACCACCGGCGTCGCGGCCGGCGACGGAGTCGAGGTAATGGCCGGCGCGGGTGCCGGGGTCGACGCCCCCGCTGCCGATGCGTCGGAACGGAAGCGGTAGATGATCGGGTCGATGCCGAAGCCCTCGGCGCGGATGCGCCCGACGACCTGCTCGGCAGCGCTCTCCGTGTCGTACGGACCGACGAGCACGATCGTGTGCAAACCCTGCGACCCGGTGAACACGGGGTAGCCGGCCGCACGGAAGATGTCGGCCTGTCGCTCGGCATTCTCGGCGCTGCCGTAGGCGCCGACCGAAACCCGGTAGGGCGCCTCGGGGTCGCCGGAGGCGCTGGGGGCCGATCCGACCGGCGGCGGCGCGACGACGGGTGCGCTCGGGGCGGGCACGGGCGCGGCGGCCGCGGGAGCGCCTTCGGACGTCGCGGGCGGTGGTGTCGGGAGGGGGGCGACGGGCGTGGGCGTCGCGGGCGTGGGC
>JACCWH010000180.1 GCA_013697735.1 Trueperaceae bacterium
CGCGAGCACGACACGAGCCGCGCAGCCGTCGCGCGCCCCCAGCGCGGCCGTGGCGCCGCGCGCCGCCAGGGCGTCGGCGAGCGGCGTGAGCAGGGCGGTGTCGTCCCCTTCGAGGAGGTGGACGACCACCTCGTCCCCCGCCGCCCCGACCAGTCTGATCGCCAGCGCGTCGGCGACGTCGCGCTCGAGGGCGGCGATCCGCCGACGCGCTTCTGCCGTGCCGCGCTGCAGCGCCTCCACGCGCGCCGGGAGGTCCGGTACGGCAGACGAGAGGAGGGCGGCCGCCGCCGCCGCAGCGCGCCCCGTGGCGCTCGCGTGCGCGATCGCCTCGAGCCCGGCACGGAACGTGACGCGCACGAGGTCACCGCGAACGCGCTCGCGGCCCGTCACGAGCACCGGGAGCGCCTCGGCGGTGGAGCGCAGGTGCGTGCCGCCGCAGGCGGAGTGCTCCCACGTCCCCATCGCCACGACGCGGATGCGCCCGCGCACCTTCGGCGGTCGCCGGAGCGGGTACAGGGGAACGGATGCCTCGTCGATCTCGAACGCTCGGATCGGCAGGGCGCGGGCGGCGACGTCGTTGACCTGCCGTTCCGCTTCGGCGATGGCGTCGTCGTCGGGATCGCCGGCGAGGTCGAGCGTGAGGTCCGCGCCCGAGAGCGCGACCGAGCGCGTGGCATAGGCGACGTCGAGCCGGACGAACGCTTGCGAGAGCAGGTGTTGCGCGGTGTGGCGCTGCATGTGCCGGAAGCGGCGGGACCAGTCGACGCGGCCCGTCACGGCGGCTCCGAGCGTCGCCGTCGCCGACTCGGCGGCGACGTCCTCGGTGGCGACGTCCTCCGCGGCCGTGACGAGGTGCCACACCTCGCCGTCGCGCAGCGTCACGTCCGCCACGCGATAGTTCCGTCCGAGGGCGTGCACGTCGCCGGTGTCGTGCTGTTGTCCGCCGCTCGTCGGATAGAAGGCGCTGACGTCGAGGCGCCACCAGGCGCCGCGCGGCGCCGGTTCGATCTCCTCGAGCCACGCCTCGAAGTCGGTGCGGTACGAGTCGAGGTGCTCCAGGCGCGTCATCGCGCCAGCCTACCGCCAGCGCCGATCGGCGGGGGACGGTCGCGTACCCCACGGTGTGCGCATTCGGGGGGCACGTAGACTCTCATGCAATGAACACGTCGTCGAGGGGCGCTACACTGAGTGCGGAGGCCCACGTGCGCGATCACGCTCACCTTCTCCGTCCGTCCGACCCCGAGTTCGACGAGGTCGGGGAGGTCGAATTGACTGGCCTCATCACCGAACTCCTCGAAGGGCTCGGCGAAGACGTGCGGCGTGAGGGCCTGGTGAAGTCCCCCGAGCGCATCGAGCGCTCGCTCCGCTTCCTCACGTCGGGCTACGAATCGAGCGTCGAGGAGGTCGTCAACGGCGCGCTCTTCGCTGCCGAAGCCTCCGAGATGGTGGTGGTGAAGGGGATCGAGTTCTACTCGCTGTGCGAACACCACATGCTGCCGTTCTTCGGCACTGCGCACATCGGCTACGTCCCCGGGGATACCATTCTCGGGTTGTCGAAGTTCGCTCGCGTGGTCGACGTCTTCGCCCGCCGGATGCAGGTCCAGGAGCGGATGACCACGCAGATCGCAGACGCACTCGAGCGGGTGCTCGCACCGCAGGGCCTCGCGGTGGTCACCGAGGCGAGTCACCTCTGCATGATGATGCGTGGCGTCGAGAAGCAGGGGTCGACCACGCGGACGAGCGCGATGCGCGGCAGCTTCCACGACGACGGTCGCACGCGTCAGGAGTTTCTCGAAGCGATCCGCTGATATGGGTGGATTTCCGTCACGTGGGCATGAAAGGGCTGTGACTCGTGTGGGGTCACAGCCCTTGACGCTGCCGTCACCAGCACACCAGGAAGAGGTATGCCCAGGCGTCACCTGCGTCATCCCCGGCTGCAAGAACGTCGAGCAGGTCGAGGCCAACGCCAACGCAGCCGAGCTCGACATGGTGCGGGACGACCATCCGCAGCCGGTGCCCGTCGCACAGAGGGCGAATTCCCCGCTCCATCGCCGGGAACCTATCCGCCCGTCCACACGGGCGAAATCGTCCAAGAAGCGTTCACGGCGCCGCACGCCCGAACGTACGGTAAGATGCCGTACAAGGAGGCTCGCCATGCCCGCCACGGCCGACCGTCTCGACTTGCGCCTGAGCACCACCGACAAGGATCGCGTGCGCCGCGCGGCCGCGCTCGCCGGTGTCTCCGTCGCCGCCTTCGTGCGCGAGGCGGCCGTCCGCGAGGCCGACGCCGTCCTCGCACACCCACCGCAGGCGCGGGCGGGTAGCTTGGCCGTGCGCTTGCGCGGTCGCGCCACGGCGCGCCTCAGCACCGACGAGATCATGCGGTTGACGCGCGGCGAATGAGCCGAGTCCTGGTGGACGCGAACGTCCTACTGGACGTGATGACCGACGATCCGCAGTGGTACGCGTGGTCGGCCGAAAGGCTCGACGCCTGCGCGGCCAGGGCCGAACTGTCCATCAACCCCATCGTCTACGCAGAGGTCTCGGTCGGATTCGCGCGGATCGAGGAGCTGGATGACGCGCTGCCCGCAGACGCGTTCACCCGCCTGGCGTTGCCCTGGGAGGCCGGCTTCCTGGCGGCCAAGGCGTTCGTTCGGTACCGCCGCGCGGAAGGTAGCCGGACGTCGCCGCTACCGGACTTCTACATCGGTGCCCACGCCGCGATCGACGGTATGGCGCTGCTGACGCGAGATGCAAATCGCTACCGCACGTACTTCCCCACCGTCGAACTCATCTGCCCGTGACCGGCTCCCCCACCAACCCCTCCCGCAGCCGCAGCATCTCTTCCCTCTCCTCGTCCGATACCTGCGGGTACGCGATCGGCAACCGCCGCACGGTGTCGTGCACGATCTCGGCCACCACGCGGCGCATGTAGCGCTTGTCGTCCGCCGGTACCGCGAACCACGGCGCCCACGGTCGCGAGGTGGCCCGCAGCGCCTCCTGGTACGCGTGCTGGTACGCATCCCAATGACCGCGCTCGCGCACGTCACCGGGCGAGAACTTCCAGTTCTTCTCGGGCTCGTCGATGCGATCCAAGAAGCGACGCGCCTGCTCGTCCTTCGATAGGTGCAGGAAGAACTTGACGATCACCGTGCCCTCGCGTGCCAGATGGTGCTCGTACGACGCCATACTGGCCAGGCGCTCGTCCCACATGGTGGCAGGATCCGCGCTGGGAAGTCGCTGGTTCGCCAGGATCGCAGGGTGCACCCGCACCACCAGCACCTCCTCGTAGTGACTGCGGTTGAACACGCCGATCCGGCCACGTTGCGGCAGCGCCCGCATGATGCGCCACAGGTAATCGTGATCGAGTTCGTCTGCCGACGGCTGCTTGAACGACGTGACCTGGCAGCCGGCCGGGTTCACACCGCGCAGCACGTGGCGGATGGTGCCATCCTTGCCGGCCGCGTCCATCGCCTGGAACACCAGCAGCAGGGCGAACCGGTCGTCGGCGTAGAGCCGCTGCTGCAGCTCGCGCAGCTCCTTGCGCGTCTTCTTCAACGCCTTCTCGTTCGCCTCGCGGTCGGGCGCGTCCTCAGGCGGCGCGGTCGGCGCGTCCGCCAACACGAACGAGCCATCGAACGGAACGCGGAACGGGCTATCGGTTGGCGAGATCCAAGCCTCTTCCATGGGCCAGGATACCGGCTCGTGCGCGGTTCACGGCGCTAAGCTCAGGCTCACGCGGCAACCGTAGATGGAGGCACGTGCATACCCCTGACCCATATCGACTAGAGCGCGTGGCGCTCGATCCAGGCGGCGACGCCACCCTCTTCGGGGGAGGGGATGTGCTCATCGGCGACGGCGAGCGTGTCGACGTGCGCCGAACCGACCGCCACGCCGTGCCCGGCCCATTGCAGCATGGTCACGTCGTTCAACCCGTCGCCGAAGGCGACGACCTCGTGGCGTGGCACCCCGAGTTGCTCGGCGATGAGTGCGAGCGCCGTCCCCTTGTCGGCACCCGCCCCGATCACTTCGAGGAAGCCGTCCCCCCAGAGGTATCGCGTGAGGTGCGGAAGGATGCGGCCGACGTGCTCGCTCACGTGTGCGCATGATTCCGACGGCGCGAACACGACCTTGTCGGTGAGGTGCGCGTAGTCCGACGAGAAGCGCTCCACGAGCCGATTCTGCGTGAGCGCGTTCTTCCAATGATCGTGCTCGGGGTCGCGGACGTAGAGGGTGTCGTCGACCACGCACGAGAACTCGAGCAGGTGCTGATCGACGTAGGGGGCGAGCAGTGCGATCACGTCCTCGGCGGAGAGCTGCGTCCGGCGGAGCGTCACGCCGCCGGCCCCGAGCACGACGGCGCCGTGGTTCACGCTGCACGGACCGACCACCTCGAGGCGGTCGAGGTACGGCTGCGCCGCGGCTCGGGCGCGGCCCGTGAGCACGGTCACGTGATGTCCGGCGCGGCGCGCCGCCGTGACGGCGTCCGCAGTCCGGTCGAGGAG
The DNA here is from genome assembly GCA_013697735.1 of Trueperaceae bacterium. Classification (GTDB taxonomy): domain Bacteria; phylum Deinococcota; class Deinococci; order Deinococcales; family Trueperaceae; genus SKWV01. The sequence continues at coordinate 4,506 of JACCWH010000180.1, forward strand.
CTGGTAGTCGTCAGTGACGAGAGTACGGTCGAGGTCGAACGCAAGCAACATGACGCGAGCCTACCGCTCCCACGCCGCGGGGATCGGCAGCCACCAGACGCTGCCGTCGACGTCGGCGGCGAGAAGTCCCTCGGGTGCACCCGACGGACCGACGAGTGCGAGGTTGGTCGCGAGGGGGCCGCCGATCGCCGTCGAATGGACGGTCCGGCACGTGAACGCATCGCAGCGGATCCAGCGGACGCCCCCGCCGTCTCCGTACGGGAGCGCCAAGGCGTCGACGCCCGGAGCGAGGGTCCGCAGCCAGAGTGCCCGGTCGAGATTGCGCTCCCCGACGACGTGGGAGACGACGTCGAGGTCGGTGGCGACCACGCTCGGTTCGAGTACGCCGGTCGCCGCGTCGGCCCGAGCCGAGTCCTTGGGTGTGACGCTCAGGTCGTAACGCACGAGCGGTCCCCTCACGTGGGGTCGGTGTTGCGCGTAGACACGGTCGTCGACTGCGGCGATCACGTGCAACCAGCGCGACGCTCCCCCGAGGTCGGGGCCTTCCGCGACGCGCACCAACGCGCCAGCGCGCCACGCGAGGCTCACGATGCGGGCACCCCCGACGTCGTCCGAGACGGTGAGGTGGATACCCGCCTCACCGTGCGCGGCCCACGCGACCGATCGCCGCTCTTCGATCACGGCGGGCGCCGGCGGTGCCCAGCGGCCGAGCACCTCGAGGGACGGGAGGGCGAGGAGCACCACTGCGCCGGCCTCCACCTCGTCGCCGAGTACCCCGTGGCGGTAGCGGAGGGTGGGCTCGGTGAGCACCGCGAGTGCGACGGCGCCACCGCCGAGGTCGACCACCGTCGGCTCGGCATCGGGCAGCGCCCGCACACCGAGCGCCGCCGACCGGACCCTGAGATCGCGTTCGAGGATCACGACGTCGCCGAAGGGCGCCACGACCGCGACCGCCCCGTGCGAGAGACCCTCCCGATCGGAGCCGCGCGGCAGCGCGTCCAGGCAGGCCGGTCGGTGGAGGAGGCTGACCTCGGGGCCGCTGTCGAGCGCGATCGGATCACCCGGAGCCCGCGCGAAGCGTCGCAGTCGGGCGAGGCCGTCGACGGCGAAGAGTGCCCCGCCGCAGCTCGTCGCCTGTTCGGCGCGCATACCAGTGGCGAGCCGGACCGTTCGCCCTTCACTCACCCACCACACCGTGCCGTCGATCGCGAGGACGGCCGCCGCGCGCACTCCCGCGTTCGCGACGGCAGCGTCGAGCAGCCACAGGGGGAGACCCGGGATCCTGCCGAGCAGCACGGCCTCGTCAGCGCGCTCCGCACGTGCGGTGGGTCCGTGTGCAGGGGCGAGTGCGTGGGCGTTGGCAGCGGCGACCGACGTCACGAGGAGCAGCACGCTCGTGAGGAGGTGCTTGGGAGCGCGTCGTCGAGACCTGGTGGGGCGGGAACGGTGGGGTGGTGAACGCATCGACCGGGCAGGCTACCAACCGCCCGTGCTCAGGTGGTCGTGCCGGTCGGTGGCGGGGCCGCCGGTGGCGTCGGCCGCCGCCAGCGGTGCTGCACGTACGTCAGCGCCTCGCTCGGGAGCGCCGGTAGGCTCGCGAAGACGAAGGCGTCGGCCACGGCCCTTATGGCGTCGGCGAGCGCGGGGTAGGCGACCACGAGGCGCGAGAGTCGCCAGAGCGACATGCGGCTGCGTTGCGCGTGCGTGAGCAGGTGGATCATCTCGCCCGCGCTCGGACCCACGATCGTGGCGGCCAGGAGGCGGCCGGTGAGGCGCATCGCCGTGACGCGCACGTAGCCCTCCTCCAGGCCGAGCGTGAGGCCACGATCGGTGTCGGCCAGATCGAAGCGGTGACTCGCGAGGAGCTCCGGGGCGAAGACCGCCTCGAGCTCCGCACGCGTCGGCCCGATCTGGGCGACCTCGGGTCGGGAGAAGGTCACGTTCGGATAGTCGCCCTCGCGCACGAGCGGGAGCGGTAGCACGATCCGCCGCACCAGCCGCCGACCCTGGGCGTTCGCCGCGTGCGTCGTGATCGCGCGGCCCGTCACGTCACCGATGGCGAAGACGCCGGGTGCTGCGGTCCGGTGGTCGCCGTCGGTACGGACGGCGCCACTCGGCTCGAGGGTCACACCCAGCTCCTCGAGGCCGAGGCCGGCCGACGCCGGCCGGCGTCCGATCGCCATCAGCACACGGTCGACGCCCTCCAGCACGTGAGGGACGTCTCCCTCGAGGGCGTGGAGGGCGCTGCGCTCGGTGTCGTAGCGCGTGGCGGTCGACCCTGGCAGCACGCGCACCCCGGCACGCACGAGCGCTCCGTGCACGATGGCGGAAGCCTCCGCCTCCGCGCGTGGGAGCACGCGCGGGGCGAGGTCGAGGAGCGAGACTCGGGAGCCGAGATCGGCGAAGGCGAACGCCATTTCGCACCCGATCGGCCCTGCGCCGAGGATCGCGAGGTGCTCGGGCGGTGACGAGAGCTCGAAGAGCGTCGCGTTCGTGAGGGTCCGCTCCGCCGGGAGGCCGGGGACGTCGATCGTGATGGGCGCCGAACCGGTCGCGACGATCACATGGCGTGCGCGCAGGGTGCGCTTCGCGCCGTCGTCGTCCGTCACCACCACGAGTGGCGGCCCGTCGGCGTGCGCTACGAGCGTCGCGGTGCCGCGGACGAGCTCGAGGCCGCCGGTGCCCGCGAGCACGAGCTCTTCGTGCGCGCGCAGCGCGTCCCGTCGCGCTCGGACCTCCGCGAGCACGGCGCGCGCGCTCGCGGCACGGTCGTCGCCCCGCACGTTCGGAGGGAGCGCCTTCGCCAGGTCGATCAACGTCTTCGACGGGATGCAGCCGACGTTGGTGCAGTCGCCACCGACGTCGCCGCGCTCGACGAGTGCCACACGCTTGCCGACCTTGACGAGCCCGACGGCGACGGTGAGGCCGCCCGAGCCGGCACCGATCACGACGGCGTCGACGTGGTCGAGCGGGCGCGTCGCAGCGCTCGCGGCGTCAGTCTCGCGCTTGGTCACGGGTGTCCTCCGAGGGTGGGGCGGCGTCGATTCGACGTGCCTCGCGCCGTCGCCACCAGCGCGCGAGGGCGAGGGAGAGGACGAGGATCCCGGCGCTCGCGAGCAGCGATCGCGGGTCGACGCTCGGAAGACCACCTTCGTCCAGCGCCGTGAGGTCGGCGAGTCCGGCACCGAAGAGGAGGAACACGAGCGTTCCCGGAAGGGAGCCGATCACGGTCGCCAGCACGAACGGGACCACCCGGAGCCCCAGCGCGCCCGCGAGGTAGTTGACGGCGTCGTAGGGGGCGAAGACGAAGCGGAGCGTGAGCACGGTCTCGAAGGTGTGCGCCCGGAGTCGCTCGGCCATCCCGGCGAGTCGGGGGTTCGCGAGCGCCGTGCGGGCGAGGTCGCCCCCGAGCGCACGCGCCAATGCGTAGGCCAGGAGCGCGCCCGTGTTCGCGCCGACCACCACCACTGCGAAGCCGAGGAGCGGCCCGTAGAGGAGGCCCGCCCCGATCGTGAGGAGCGAGGCGGAGAAGAGGAGCAGCGGCCGGAGCATATAGGCGATCACGAAGGCGATCGCGCCCAGCGGGTGGTCCTGCAAGAAGGCGAGGAGTGCCGCGAGCACATCCAGGGGCGATGCACCCGAGCGGGTCACGACCACGACGTAGGCGACCACCGCCAGGGCCCAGGCGGCGATGGCGATCAGACGGAGCGATCGAACCGTCGTCGTCGTTTCCGCGGCATTCGCGCTCACGGCGCCGCGCGCAGCATGCGCGACGCCCACAGCACGCGCTGACCGGCGGTGAGCGCCACGAGCGACGCGCCGATCCCGAAGAGCGCCGGAGCGAGCGAGGGGACGGCGAGCAGGAGCGAGATGAGGACCACCGTCTCTGCCCCCTCCACGAGGCCGGCGGGCATGATCACCGACGTGCGGTGGCCACGCTGGCGAGCACCGAGCCCGCGCTTCTCGAGGAGGGCGGCGAACAACGTGTAGGAGCCGAGATTCACGTAGTAGGCCGCGACGAGCAGCGCGGCGAGCGCCCACGTGGTGGCGACCGGAGCGAGCGGCTCGCCCGTGAAGGTCGCCGTGACGCCGGCGGCGATCCCGAGCGTGAGCGCACCGTAGACGGTGAGGTCGGCCATGAGGTCGAGATAGCCACCGCGATCGCTCTGGCGCGTGCCGCCGTGGCGCTCGTGGCGGGCGACCTCGCCGTCGAGGCCGTCGAGGACGCGGTTGAGCAGCCAGAGCACCAGCGCGACCCAGAAGGCGCCGACCGCCGCCGCCGCCGCCGCTCCGATCCCCACCACCAGGCTCGCACCGGTGATGGCGTCGGGCGACACGTCTGCGAACGTGCGCGTGAGCGGCGCGAGTGCTCGCGACGTGAGCGGGCGGAGGGCGCGATCGACCATACCGCCAACGTACGAGGTTTCGCCGCTGCAGCACCGTCGTCCACGGGACGGAACCAGGGGTGCCCGAGGGGTGCGCGAGGGCGTCGAGGCGCGGGGCGCGCACGCCCCGAAGGCATCGGCGGCCACGGTCCGGGGGCGAGGGCACATGGTATCGTGAGGGGCTTCGACGACGGCCTAGACGGCGTCGGCCGCGCGCCGCAGGCGACCCAACGCTCGGCAGTCGCGCCCGACGGAGCCTGCGGGCCGAGTTCGACAGGAGGTCCACACCATGTACCGAGGCCGCGAGGGTCAATGGGCCTTTCTCCTCCACCGGGTATCCGGGGTGGCGATCGCGCTCTTCCTCCTCCTGCACGTCCTCGACATCAGTCTGGTGATGTTCGGGCCCGACGGCCCGTTCGACGCCTTTCTCGCCTTCTATCACAACTGGCCGTTCCGTATCGGCCTGCTCATGGTGATCGCCGGGGTCGTCTACCACGCGCTCAACGGCTTGCGGATCATCCTCATGGACTTCACCACGTGGGGCGTGCGCTACCAGCGTCAGCTCTGGTACGGCGTCCTGGGTCTCACCACCGCCATCGGCGTCCCAGTCCTGTGGATCGTCGTCCCGCAGATCGTCGGGGGCATCTGACGTGGCCTCGCCGCGACCGCGCACCTACGCCGAGGCTCGGGAGGTCTCCAGCAGCAACTCCGAGCTCGGTTGGTGGGTCTTCATGCGGATCTCGGGCCTGCTGCTCGTCTTCCTGGTGTTCGGACACCTGTGGACGAACAACATCGTCATCGATCCGGCCACCATCGACTACGACTACGTCGCCTCGCGCCTCGCGCAGCCGGGCGTGCGGATCTACGACACGTTCCTGCTCTTCTTCGCGATGCTTCACGGCGTGAACGGACTGCGATACTCGATCGAGGACTACACCAAACGGCCGGGTCGTCGTTTCTGGTACAAGATCTTGCTCTACACCGTCTCCGCCATCATCTTCGTGCTCGGGACGATGACGCTCTGGGCCTTCACCTACCAGGAGATGGGAGACGCCGTGCGAGCCATCGGCGCGACGCAATGAAGCGTGCACATAGGTTCGACGTCGTCGTGATCGGTGCCGGGGGTGCCGGGCTCATGGCCGCGCGCTACGCGGCACAGAACCCGAACGTCTCCGTCGCCGTGATCACCAAGCTCTACCCCACCCGCTCGCACACCGGCGCGGCGCAAGGTGGGGTCGGAGCCGCACTCGGGAACGTGACGGAGGATCGCGCGGAGTGGCACGCCTTCGACACCATCAAAGGGGGCGACTACCTCACCGACCAGGACGTCGCGGAACTCTTCTCGCACGAGGTGATCGAGGCCGTCTACGAGCTCGAGCACATGGGCCTACCGTTCAGCCGCACGCCCGACGGGCGCATCGCCCAACGGAAGTTCGGCGGCCATACCCGCGAGTTCGGTAAGAGTGCGGTCGAGCGCGCCTGCTACGCGGCGGATCGCACCGGGCACATGATCCTGCAGACGCTCTACCAGCAGTCGATCAAGGACGACGTGGCGTTCTTCAACGAGTTCTACGTCCTCGATCTGATCATCGAGGGGGGCGAGTGCCGCGGCGCCGTCGCCTTCGAGCTCGCGACCGGCGAGCTCCACACGTTCCACGCCAAGTCGACGATCATCGCCACGGGCGGGAACGGCCGCATGTTCAAGGTGACGTCGAACGCGCACGCCCTCACGGGCGATCTCATGTCGATCGCCTACCGCCGCGGCATCCCCATCGAGGACCCGGAGTTCTACCAGTTCCACCCGACGGGCCTCTACAAGCTCGGCGTGCTCCTCACCGAGGGAGCGCGCGGCGAGGGGGGGATCCTCCGCAACGCCGACGGCGAGCGCTTCATGGAGCGCTACGCCCCCTCGATCAAGGACCTCGCGCCCCGCGACATGGTGAGTCGGGCCATGTACCTCGAGATCCGCGAGGGGCGCGGTGCCGGGCCCGAGAAGGACTACATCTACCTCGACCTGACGCACATCGACGCCGCGATCATCGAGGAGCGCCTCCCCGACATCACCGAGTTCGCGCGTATCTACCTCGGCGTCGACCCGGTGACGGAGATGGTGCCGATCCAACCGACCGCGCACTACGCCATGGGCGGCATCCCCACCACGATCGATACCAACGTGATCAGCGACGGCAGGAACACGATCGTGGGTGGCCTCTACGCAGCCGGCGAGGTCGCCTGTGCGAGCCTCCACGGCGCCAACCGACTCGGTACCAACTCGCTCGGCGACCTGATCGTGTTCGGACGGCGGGCGGGGATCCGCGCGGCCGCCCACGCTGCGGGCGCGGAGTACGGCCCGCTGCCGAGCGACAACCAGGACGCCTCACGCGAACTGCTCGAGCGCCTCAGGGCCGGGCCCCGAACGGAGCGCGTGGCGCACTTGCGGCGTGAGCTGCAAGACTCGATGCAGGACAACGCCTCCGTGTTCCGCACGCAGGAGCTCCTCGAGAAGCAGGTCGGCATCCTCGCCGACATCAAGGCGCGTATGCTGCACATCGGCTGCGAGGACCCGGGCCAGCAGTACAACACCGAGCTCATGGAGGCCGTCGAGCTCGGCTTCCTCTACGACAACGCCGAGCAACTCGTGTTCGCGGCGCTGAACCGTACCGAGTCGCGCGGGGCGCACTCCCGCGAGGACCATCGCGAACGCGACGACACCGATTGGTTGAAGCACACGCTCATCTACAAGGACGGCGACGGCGTGCGCATCGACTACAAGCCCGTGACGATGGGCAAGTACGAGCCCAAGCCGCGGATCTACTGAGGCGGACCATGGAACCCAACGAAGCCCAAGAATCCATCGAGGCCACCGAGCCCAACGAACTGATCGAGACGGTCGACATCGTCGTCAAGATCAAGCGTTTCGATCCCGACGCCGACTCGCGCTCCTACTGGGCGGAGTACACCCTCACCGCGCGCCCCTCCGACCGCGTCCTCGACGTGATGCACCACATCAAGTGGGAGGTCGACGGATCGCTCGCCTTCCGCCGCTCGTGCGCGCACGGCATCTGCGGCTCCGACGCGATGCTCATCAACGGCGTCAACCGACTCGCATGCAAGGTGCTCGTGAAGGATCTCGGCTCCAAGATCGTGATCGAGCCGATCCGCGGGCTCGAGGTCAAGAAAGACCTCATCGTCGACATGGACTCGTTCTTCGAGTCCTACAAGGCGGTGCTGCCCTACATGATCAACGACGAGGCGCCCCCCGCCGCGGAGCGCCTGCAGAGCCCCGAGGAGCGCGCACGCTTCGACGAGACCACGAAGTGCATCCTGTGTGCCGCGTGCACCACGTCGTGCCCCGTCTTCTGGACGAACGGCTCCTACATCGGCCCGGCCGCGATCGTGAACGCGCACCGCTTCATCTTCGACTCGCGCGACAAGGGGACCGCCCAACGCCTCGACGTGATGAACGCCGGGAACGGTCTCTGGCGCTGCCGCACCGCCTACAACTGCACCGAGGCGTGCCCGCGCGACATCCCCGTCACGCGGGCGATCGAGGAGGTCAGGCGCGCGATGCTCTTCCGCGGTGCCTGAGCGCGCGCACTGCCCAGGGAGTGGGCGAGACCGGTTCAGTCGAGCGGGGTGATGGTGCCGCTCGAGAGGCCATACTCGAACGCCGGCTCGTCGACGCCGACGTAGACGTTGAGCGTCCGGGCGAACTGCGGGTTCATGGTGTCGCCGATCACGCCCTCGAAGACGTCGCGGCCCCCCGCGGGTTCGTCGAGCGTGACGCGCACGCGCGCTCCGCAACCGTACTCGGCGAGGAGCTCGCGGCTCACCGCCACGTGCGTCCACGCTTCGAGCACCATGCCGCACGCCCCAGGGCCGCCGGTGACGAACGAGAAGCCGAGCCGTTCGACCGCGACCGTGCCCGCCGGTACGGGTGGTGCGCCGGCGGCGCCACCGGTCGGCTGACCGGCGTCGGGCGCGAGCGGGGGCGCGGCGGGCGTTGCCTGGGCCGGTGGCGCGACCGGCTCGTCGGCGTCACCGTCGGCGTCACCGT
>JACCWH010000186.1 GCA_013697735.1 Trueperaceae bacterium
CCCCGGGAGCGTCGTGACGGGCGCCGCTCCCGGGGCCCCGGAGCCGCCCGAACACGCCGAGCCCAGGACGCAGGTGACGGTGCGATGCGAGGTCGTCACGGCGCGCTTCCAGGTCTGGCACTCCACCGATACGGGGCGGGCGTACGAGGTCCCGGTCGAGCGCGGACTAGCGGGAGCCGCTCCCGGTTCCATCGGTACGCTCACCTTCGACCGTGGCCGAGCGCGCGTCGTGCGCCGGACGGTGAATTAGACCACCGACCCGAGCCGGCGTCGAGGGGCGTCAGCGCAGGGAAGGACCGTTTCGACCTGGCGCCTCGGACCCGTCGCCGAGCCGGAGCGATGGCAGGCCGACCGCGGCGACGAGGCCGGCGAGCGCCAGCAGCGCCGTGCATGCGAACATCACGCTCAATGCGTCCCCGAGTGCGCCTCGAACCGCGAGCAACGCGACCGGCACCGCCGCCTCGCCCATGTCGCGGGCGAGCAGCGCGCTCGCCTCGGCGAGGCGCACGGGATCGGTGAGCGTGTTCGGTGACGTCACCAGCGCGCGCGTCTCCGGCGTGGCCCCCGCGAGCACCTCGTTGGCGCGCTCGAGGCCGAGGGCCAAGCGGGCGGCGATCACGCTGCCGAAGACCGCTACGGCGAGCATGCCACCCACCTGGCGGAAGAACTGGACGGCGCTCGTGACGGTGCCGAGGAGGGCGGGCGCGGTCGCGTTCTGAGACGCGAGCACGTAGAGCGAGAGGGGGGGCCCGAGGCCGAGCCCGAGCAGGAAGCTCGCCAGCACCACGACGGGGACGGGCGTGGCGCCATCCATCGTGGCGACGAGCCCGAATGCGAGGGTCGTCAGGACGCCGGCGCCCACGATCCAACGCTTGTAGTGGCCCGAGCGCGACACCCCCTGACCACTCACGATGCCAGCGACCACGAAGCCGCCCATCAGGGGCGCGAGCGCGAAACCCGATGCGGCAGCCGAACCGCCGGCGACGCCCTGGACGTACAGCGGGAGGTAGATGATGGCGACGAAGAGGGTGCCACCGCTGAGGAACGTGCCGAGTCCCGAGATGGCCACCGTACGATCGCGGAAGATGCCGAACGGGATGATCGGCGCCTGGGCGCGGAGCTCCCACCAGACGAAGGCCGCACCTGCGAGCGCGCCTCCCGCGAGGAGCGCGAGCACGAGCGGCGACGCCCAGGCGACGCTCACTCCACCCCACGAGAGTGCCAGCAGCAGCGGCACGGTGCAGAGCGTCAGGAGCACCACACCGGCGACGTCGATGCTGGCGTCGGCGCCTCGCCGCCCGACGGGGACGTAGCGCTGCACCACCGCGAAGGCGACGATCGCGATCGGCACGTTCACGAAGAAGACCCAGCGCCAGCCGATCGTGTCGGTGATGACCCCGCCGATGATGGGACCGATCACGGACGAGAGTCCGAAGACGCCGCTCGTGAAGCCCTGGTAGGCGCCACGTTGGCGCGGTGTGAAGAGGTCGCCCAAGGAGGCCCACGTCATCGCCATCAGTGCGCCGCCGCCGAGGCCCTGCACCGCGCGGAGCACGACGAGTTGTCCCATCGTCTGCGCGAAGCCGGCCGCCGCCGAGGCGACGGAGAAGAGGACGATGCCGAAGAGCAGCAGGCGCTTGCGGCCGTACGTGTCGGAGAGTCGACCGAACACCGGGAGCGAGATGGTCGATGTGAGAATGAAGGCGGTGAACGCCCAGGCGTAGAGGTGGAAGCCGTCGAGTTCGGCGATGATGCGGGGGAGCGCGGTGCCGACGACGGTCAGGTTCGTCGATACCAGGAAGAGCACCACCAGGATTCCTCCGAATGCGAGGAGGGTGGTGCGGTCGGGGCGCGTCACGCCGTTGGTGGAGTGCTCACGGCGTCGAAAGACTCGGGAGCGGGAGGCGACGAGGCGCGCGCGGTACGTGCATGAACGCCACCGTACCGCGCGTTCGGTGTGCCGCCTCCCTCCGCTGCGTCAGGCGGGGACGGCCTCGCTCGGTCTGGTCGTCGCCGTCAAGCGCGCGTGATCCAGTCGACCAGCAGCCGAACGCCGAAGCCCGTCGGCCCCTTCACCCTGTAGCCCTCGGTCCGCTCGACCGAACGGACGCCGGCGATGTCGAGGTGGACCCATGGGTACGTGGTGAAGCGTTCGAGGAAGGCGGCGGCCACGCACGCTCCGCCGCCCCCCTTGCCACTCGAGTTCTTGAGATCGGCGACGTCGCTCGTGAGCCTATCGCGGTACCCGGCCCAGAGCGGGAGGCGCCAGGCCCGCTCGTGCGTCCGTTCACCCGAAGCGATCAGGGCCGCGGCCAACGCGTCGTCGTTGGAGAAGAGGCCACAGGCGAGGCTGCCCAGTGCGGTCTCGACCGCCCCCGTCAGCGTCGCTACGTCCACCACCGCACGCGGCTCGTACGTGGCTGCGTGGACGAGCGCGTCGGCGAGCAGGAGCCGCCCCTCTGCATCCGTCGAGATGATCTCGATCGTGGTGCCGTTCCCGGCCCGCACTACGTCCGACGGTCGGTACGCGAGCGCGTCGATGACGTTCTCCGTCGCCGGTACCAGCGCGATCACGCGGCGCGGCGATCGCAGGCGACCGATCGCGCCCATGGCACCGAGCACCGCGGCGGCGCCCGCCATGTCTTCCTTCATCCCAGCGAGCCCTTGGCGCCCCTTGATCGAGAGTCCGCCAGAATCGAACGTGACGCCCTTACCGACCAACACGATCGGTGCGTCGCGCCCCGCGGTCGGGTCGTGCTCGAGCACGAGGAACCGCGGTTCGAAGCCGGCGCCCTGCGCCACCGCCAGGAAGGCCCCCATACCTCGCTCCTCCGCCCACGCCCGGTCACCGACGGTGAGTGTGAAGCCGTGGTCGGTCGCGAGGCCACGCGCGACGTCGGCGAGATGCTCGGGCGTGGCGACGTTCGCGGGGCGTCGCACCAGGTCACGAGCGAGTCGAACCCCCTCCGCCACCGCCTCGCCCCACCGCACCCCGTCCTCGACCGCTTCGACTCGAGCCTCGTCGCGCTCCACGAGGCTGAAGGCTTCGAAGGCGTCATCGCGGTCGAAATCGTAGAGACCGAGCCGCATCCCTTCGACGGTGGCCTGCGCGGCGCTGCCCACGTCGAGCCCGCCGACGCCGGCACCGAGAACGACGCTCGCTACCGAGCGCGCACCGAGCTCCCGGCCGCGCCGCGCCGCTCCCGCGCTGGCGCACCGCACGGCCTCGGCGTCGAAGCCTTGTGTCGGGCCGAGCCCGACGAGCACGACGCGTTCGGCCGAAACGGCGCCGCGGGGGTAGAGGACCGTGGTACTGCCGAGGGCGCCGCCGGCGTCGCCGGACGCGATCACGTCGGCGATGGCGCCGCGGAGGGCGCTGTCGAGCGCCCCCGTGGCGCCACTCGGCGCAGCTTCGCCCACGAAGTGCTGCACGATCACGGTGTCGACGTCGCTCGTCTCGATGGTCCCGTTCACGACGGATATTCTCATGACATCCACCATACCCACGGCGGCGGGCGACCGACCGAGTGACCTTGGTACGATGGGAACCGTGAGCCCCACCAGGATCCGTCTCGACCGGATCGAGGCCGCGGCGGCCGCCATCGATCCCGTGTTCCTCCGCACGCCGCAGTTCGAGTGCGAGGCACTCGGAGACGTGCTCGGCGGGCGCGTGACGCTCAAGGTCGAGACACTGAATCCGATCCGCTCCTTCAAGGGGCGAGGCGCCTCGCTGTTCATCGCGCGGGAGGCGCCCGACGGCCCCCTGGTCTGTGCGAGCGCCGGGAACTTCGGTCAGGCGATGGCGTACGCCTGCGCCCGACGCGACGTACGGCTCATCGTCTACGCGAGCGAAAGGGCGAACGCCCTCAAGGTCGAGCGCATGCGGGCGCTCGGTGCCGAGGTCCGCCTCGAAGGGGACGACTTCGACGCGGCGAAGATCGCGGCGAAGCGTTTCGCGGCCGAGCGGGGCGTCCGGATGGTCGAGGATGCGCTCGAGCCCGCGACCGCCGAAGGGGCCGGCACCATCGCGCTGGAGCTCATCGCCGGCGCCAGCGACTTCGACGCCGTGCTGGTTCCCCTCGGCAACGGTGCGCTGCTCGCGGGGATCGCGACGGTGCTGGCGGCGCACCGGCCGGACGTTCGCGTCGTGGCCGTGCAGAGCCGCGGAGCCCCCGCCATGATCGAGTCGTTGCGGAGTGGCCGCCTCGTCGTCGGCGAGCGTATCGACACCATCGCCGACGGGATCGGTGTACGAATCCCGATCCCCGAGGCACTCGCCGATCTCGACGGCCTCGTCGACGAGACGATCCTGGTCGAGGAGTCCTCGATCGTGGCCGGCATGCAGCTCATCCACCGCCACGCCGGCGTCGTCGCCGAGCCCTCGGCGGCCGTCGGCGTTGCGGCCCTACTCGAGGCGCCGCAGCGCTATGCGGGTGCGCACGTGGTCACGATCATCTGCGGCGGCAACCTGACGCACGACCAGGCGCGCGAGTGGCTGTTCGATCCGCACGAGGCGGTCGCGAGCGCCTGATCAGTTCGGCGAGAGGACGTGCCCCAGGCAGTGCCGATAGTCGACGCCGGCAGCGACGTCGCGCACGAGATCGGCGACGGTGGCGTGCGACAGGGCCTCGAGCATCACGTCGCGTAGCCGGAGGTAGATCGACGACCGAGCGTGGCACCGCGTCTCCTCCGGGCACGGTTCGTGCCACTTCAGGCTCACGCAGGAGAGCGGGGCGATCGGACCGTCGATGGCGCGCATGACGTCGCGGAGGTTGATCTCCTCGGCCGGCCGCGCGAGCGCATACCCGCCACCCGCACCCTTCTTCGACGCCACCAGTCCACTGGCGACGAGCGTAGCGAGGACCCGTACGAGGTACGGCCGGGCCACGCCCGTCGCCTCGCTGATCTCTTCGCTCCGCGTGATGGAGGAGGGTTCCCGGGTTCCGAGGTAGCCCAACGCGTGGAAGGCGTAGACGTCCGTGCTCGAGAGCCGCATGCGGCGAGTGTAGCAACGGCGTCCACACCGCGCGTACGATGGAGCGATGCCGGTTCGGGCCTTGTTGCTCGGTACGCCTAGGATCGCTTGCGGCGCAGAGGTCACGCTGCTGCCCGCGACGCGGCCCGCGCTCCTCCTCGCGTACCTCGCCTGCCGCACGACCTGGGCCACGCGCGACGACCTCGCCCTCCTCTTCCGCCCCGATGCCGGGGACGCCGAAGCGCGCATCTACCTTCGCAAGTTGATCTTCCGCGCCCGAGCCCTGCCGTTCGCGCACGCCTTGGAAGTCACGGAACATCGCGTCCGCTGGCCGGTTCCGAGCGACCTGGGAGACCTCCGTCGCGCGCTGGCCGAGGGGGCGTGGGCGGAGGCGGCTCGCTGCGATGGTGGCGTGCTGCTCGAGGGCCTACGGGCGGACGGGGCGCCCGGTCTCGAAGCCTGGCTGGAGGTCGAACGAGAGGCCGTCGCGCGTTCGTGGCGCCGCGCCGCCATCGCGCACGCAGCCGCGCTCGACGCCCGAGGGGCGGCATCCGAAGCCGTCGTCTGGCGCCAACGCCTCCTGGAGCACGATCCGCTCGACGAGCCGGTGCTCCAGGACCTCCTGCGCACGTACGCGGCGATCGGCTCGCGCGCACAGGGACTCACGGCCTTCGACACGTTCGCCCGACACCTCGAACGCGAGGTCGGTAGCGAGCCCGCCGAGGTGACGTACGCCATCGCCGACGCGCTCCGTGCCCTCCCAGCCGCTGAAAGCGGGCGAGGTTCGTGGGCGCCCCCGGCCCGGAGCGCCGTTCCGCGTCCAGCAACGCCGTTCGTCGGTCGCCACGACGAGGTCGAGCGAATCGTGACGCTCCTTCGCGCGGAGGAATCGCGACTCGTCAGCCTCGTTGGCCTCGGCGGTGTGGGCAAGACGCGCCTCGCCATCGAGGTCGCTCGGCGCGCCTCGGACGACGTCGACGGGGGCGCGAGCTTCGTGCCATTGGCGGCGGCGGAGCCGCGCGGTCTCTTGGGGGCAGTCGCCACCGCCCTAGGGACCGACGACGACGAAGCTCGCGTGCACGCCGCACTGAACGAACGGGCCTCGCTCCTCGTCCTCGACAACGGTGAGACGATGGACGCCGACGGCGGGCCGACCATCGCCCGCATGCTCGAGGCCGCCCCGCGACTGCGGGTGCTGGTGACGTCGCGCACGCCGATCGGCTTAGCGGCCGAACACACGGTCACTCTCGGCGGCCTGGCGGTCCCGGATCCCTCCGCGTCGGTTGACTCGGACGCCGGCGCGCTCCGCGACTCCGACGCCGTCACGCTCTTCGTCCGCCGCGCGTCGCGCGTCAGCCCCGATGTCCTCGATGGTGACGAGGCACTCCGGACGGTCGCGCAGATATGCCGCGAAGTGGGAGGTCTCCCGCTCGCGATCGAACTCGCGGCCTCGTGGACCCGCACGATGTCGGTCGACGCCCTACTGGCGGAGATCCGTCGGGGCTCGGACCTCCTTCGGACCGACGCCGTCGACGTTCCGGAGCGCCACCGGAGCGTGCGCGGCGTCGTCGAGCAGGCGTGGCTGGGGCTCGCCGCGGAGCACCGTGCTGCACTCGTGCGCATGACGGTCTTTCGCGGTCCCTGGTCGCTGGCCGCTGCGCGCGAGGTCGCGGGGGCCGATCTCGACACGATGGTCGCTCTCCTGTCTGCGTCGCTGGTGCGGCGCATCGACGACGATCGCTTCGAGATGCACGAGCTGATCCGTCGCGCCGCGCCCAGTGAGCCGGATGCGGCCACCCGCAGGGCGCACGCGCGCCACACACTCGCCTGGCTTGCCGCCTGGACGCACGAACTCACCGCCGGCGATCAGCCGGCAGCGCTCGCTGTGGTCACTGCGTCGCTGTTCGACGTACTGGCTGCCTGGCACCACGCCACGCGGCACGGCATGGTCGACGAGATCGATGGCGCGCTCCTGGCGATCGATCAGACGGTGCACGCTCGCAGCCTCTGGAACGTCGGGCTCGACGCCTATGGCGCGGCCTTGACGAATCTCCCGTTGGGACCGGCGACCGACCTCGTCCGCGGTCGCCTGCTGGTGCGCCACGCAAACGTGCAACGCAACGTGGGCGACACCGACGGGTCTCGCGACACGCTTCGAGACGCGCTCCGGGTCGGAAGCCGCCTCGGGGGCCGAACGATGCTCGAGGCGCGGCTCGAGCACGCCAAGCTCGAGGAGGCGGTCCACGCCTACGACGCGGCGGCGTTCGGCTACCGGCAGGTCCTCCTCGACGCCACGAGCGGTGTCGACGACCTCCGCAGCATGGCGCACTGCGGGCTCGGGAACGTCCTGTTCATGGGGGAGGGCGACGCCTCGGAGGCGATGCGGCATTACGAGGACGCGCTCGCCGCCGCGCGACGGTGCGGCGATCAAGAGATCGTGACGATCGCGCTCATCAACCTGGGTGCCGGACACTACGACCTCGGCCACGCCGGAGCCGCGCGCCGCAGTTGGCGCGAGGCGGCGACCATCGCCCACCGGCTCGGCAATGCCTCGCGTGAAGCCGTGATCCTCAGCAACTTGGCGGCACTCGCCGAGGGCGAGGGCGATCCAGAGGGTGCTCGTGACGCCTACGAGCGGAGCCTGTCCGTTCGACAGACGCTCGGCGATCACCGCGGCGTCGCACGGATCCTCTTGAATCTCGGGCGCCTCGCGCACGCTCGAGGAGCGATCGATGAGGCCGACGCATACGCGGAAGCGTCGGTCGCCACGTACGAGTCGGTCGACGTGCCAGGTGATCTCGCGTACGCCCTCGCCACCCGAGCGCGCTTCCGTGTGGCTTTGGACGACGTGCCGGGAGCGATCCGCATGACGGAGCGAGCGTTGCGGCTCGGTCGCGCAGCCTCCGACCGGAAGGCGATGCTCGTGGGGCTCCTCGGAGTCGCGACGATCGACCTGCACGATGGCCGCAGCGCCGCTGCTGGACGCCGTGCCCGCGGAGTCGCGGAGCTCGCAGCGGGACGAGAGGAGGGCGTGCGCGCGTCGGCGCTCGCGTTGGCGACCGAGGCCGACGAGCGACTTGCGGCCGACGCTGCGAACGGCACTCCGACGGGCGAGACGCTCGTCGCCGCCGCCGCCGCCGTCTCGCTGTTGGCTGAGGTCGAACGCGCGCTGCGGCGCGCCTGAGTTCGAGCGCGACCGCGCTGCGAGCCGTGGAACGGTCTTGGAACGCCCCCTCCGTAGGCTCGTCCCGTGCCCACCGATCGCCTCCTCGGAAGCTTCCTTCTCCGCGTCGCCGTACGCGAGGGCGCGAGGAGCATCTCGCTCCACAGCGTCCTCACGGGCGATTCGCAGCGATTCACGAGCTTCGCGGAGTTGGCCACGCATCTCGATCGGGCGACCGGGAGCACACACGAGGGAGTCGGATCGATCGACCCCGATCGGACCGGAACCGCCGAGCCGTAGAGCGGCGTTCCAATGGGCGCGCCTCCACCCGCGCGCCCACACGGGAGGTACGGATGAAGCACGTCACGCACGCACTCTTCGCAGCACTCTTCACCCTCATGTTGGGGATCGGCGCCGCGCTCGCGCAGACCACCCACGAAGTGATGATGGTGACCGAGATGATCGAAGGGCGCCCCATCCCGGCGTTCTACTTCGAGCCCGTCGGCCTCCTCATCCAACCGGGGGACACGGTCCGATTCGTGGCCGCTGGACCGCACCACACGGCGACCGCCTACCACGGCCAGCACGTCAAGTCGCACAGGGTGCCCGAGGGCGTCGGACCCTTCTCCTCGCCCGTCGTGCCGGTCGGTGACGTGTGGGAGCACACGTTCGATGGTGCGGGGACGTACGACCTCTGGTGCGCACCGCACGAGCACTACGGCATGGCGATGCGCATCGTGGTGGGCGAGCCGGGCGGACCCGCCATGGCGCCCATCGACGACCGCAGTCCCGTGGGCGTGTACGCCAATGCGGCGCTCGTGCTGAGCGACCCTGCACTCGATCCGGCGCACATCCTCTCGAACGGGAGCGTCTCCTGGGCGGAGATCTCGAGCGACGCCAAGGAACTGCCCGGGCAATAGCAGCCGCTCGTTCGTACGAACCCTCGCCCCCCGGGAGCCAGCTGGTCCCGGGGGGCGAGGTCGTGTGGTGCGACGCGTCCGATACGAGGGGGCGCGCGCCCTACGCGGCCCCTGCCGACACTGGGGGTCAACGCTCACGGCGCGCCGCTGCCGAGCGGTGCTAGCGTCGAGGACGAGGCTCCTGAACGCCGTTTCGGGCCGGAGAGGGACATGATGGGACGCGATGAAGGGACGACACGAGGCATCGACCGCCGCCACTTCCTACGCTTGCTCGGTGCCACCGGAGGGACCGCGGCGGTCTTCGGCGCCATGGACGCCTGGGGGATGATCGCGGCGTCGGCCGCCGAGGCGCCCCCCGACCTCGAGGGGAGCGCCGACGGGCGCCGTGTGATCATCCTCGGCGCCGGCCTGGCGGGCATGACCGCAGCGTACGAACTGGCGAAGCTCGGCTACGAGACGCCGATCATCGAGGCGCGTGACTTCGCCGGCGGACGCTGTCAGACGGCGCGCCGTGGCTTCGTCCAGACCGAGGTGACGGGACGGACCCAGCGTGCGCTCTTCGACGAGGGCCAGCACTTCAACCACGGTCCGTGGCGCATCCCGTACCACCACCGTTCGACGCTGCACTACACACGAGAGTTCGACGTGCCGCTCGAGATCATGGTGAACGACAACCCCAACGCCTGGGCGTACCGCGAGGAAGAAGACGGCAATCCGTTCTCCGGCGAGCGTGTCCGCATCCGCGAGCTGCGCGCCGACATCGGCGGCTACACGGCCGAATTGCTCGCCAAGGCGGTCGACCAGTCTCGCCTCGACGACGAGCTGACTGAAGAGGACCGCGAGCGGCTCATCGATTACCTCGTGTCGTTCGGTCAGCTCGACAGGAGCGCACTCGAGTATCGCGGAACGGGTGGTCGCGGGTACGAGGAGGATCCCGGCGCCGGCTTGAACCCCGGGGTGCCATCGGATCCGCACGCTTTTCGAGACGTCCTCAGCCATGGGGCGATCAACTCGTTCCGCGCGATCGATTCGCACACGCAGAAGAACACGATGTTCCAACCAGTCGGCGGCATGGATCAGCTGGCGCGCGGTTTCGAGCGCGCCGTGGGCCACATGATCGACTACGGCCAGGAGGTCGTGGAGATCCGTCAGAACGACGACGGTGTCCGGATCGTGGTCGAGGACCGCGGCACGGGGGAGACACGCGAGGTCGAGGGCGACTACTGCCTCTGCACCATTCCACTCTCGGTTCTGAACCAGATCCCGTCCGACCTGTCGCCAGAGTTCAGCCAGGCGATGAACCAGGTCACGTACGCCTCCACGGGCAAGATCGGTCTGCAGTTCGGCCGCCGCTTCTGGGAGCTCGACGACCACATCTATGGTGGCCACACGATCACGAATCTGCAGGGTATCGGCAACATCACCTACCCCTCCTACGGTTGGCAGGAGCAGAAGGGGGTCTTGCAGGGCTACTACAACTTCGGTAGCGATGCGATCGAGGTGAGCGCGATGACGAGCGCCGAGCGGACCCGCTTCGCGCTCGAGGCGGGGAGCAAGATTCACGGAGAGGCGTACGAACGGGAATTCGAGACGGCCTTCTCAGTTGCGTGGCATCTGATCCCCTACAGCCTGGGCGGCTGGGCGAGCTGGTCGTCCGATGCGCGCCAGAACGCCTACCCGATCCTCAACGAGCCCGACGGGCGAATACTCCTCGCGGGCGAGCACCTCAGCTACATGACGGGTTGGATGTCCGGGGCGATCGAATCGGCGTGGATCCAAATGGAGAAGATCCATCAGCATGCCCAGGCCACCGCTACCCGTGTGCAGGAGGCGGCATGACGAACCATCGGAAGCACCCCATCCGGCGGCGCGCGCGGGCCGTGATCGGCAGAGGCTCGCTGGCGGCGCTGTTGGTCGCGCTCGCCGCCGGCCTCATGCTCGCTTATGGCGCCGCCGAGGCCGAGGATACGGTCGAGCCGGAGCCCGCCGAGCAGGAGACCGTCGACGTCGACCTCCCGGAGGATTGGTTCGAGCAGGGCGAGACCCTCTACCTCCAGAACTGCTCCGCCTGCCACCAGAGCGCGGGCGACGGGATCCCGGGAGCCTTCCCTGCGCTGGCCGGTAACCCGTTCGTGACGGGGCACCCGCAGGGGATCGTTCACCTCCTCCTCAACGGCCGGGCGGGCATGCCCGCCTTCGGCGGACTCCCCGACGAGGAGCTCGCGCTCATCACCTCCTACGTCCGGAACGCATGGGAGAACGAGGCCCACCCGGTCGACGCCGACATGATCGCGACCGTTCGCGATGGCGACGAGCTCGATCTGGAGTCGGGCGGTCCGATGGAGCGTCCTGGAGCCGGCCAGTAGGATCCGGCACATCGTCCGCCTGGGCGGGCGCGGGAGTGCGTCGACTCAGCTCGTCGCGAGGAACGCGCGCAAGGCTTCGCAGAGCGCGGCGTCGACGCGCGTTCCCTCGCCCGCCGCCAGGATCGCCAGCACCTCGCTGCGCGTCATGGTCGCTCGATACGGGCGGTCGGCAGAGAGTGCCTCGAATTGATCCGCGAGGGCGAGCACGCGCGCGTCTTGCGGCAGCTGCGCCGCAACGAGTCCTCGGTGGTACCCGAGGCCGTCGAGGCGCTCGTGATGCATGGCCGCGAGCTCGGCGAGATCTCGGAACGACGCCACGCGCTCGAGGATGCGCAGGGTATAGGCCGGATGGCGGCGCACCTCTGACATTTCGAGGTCGCTGAGACGACCGGGTTTGTCGAGGATGAGGCTCGAGACGCCGAGCTTGCCGATGTCGTGGAGGAGCGCGGCGCGTCGGAGTCGGTCGATCGCTGCCGGCGCGTAGCCGAGCACCCCGGCGATGCCAGCGGCGTAGCGCGCAACCTCGGTGGAGTGGCGGTAGGTCCACGGCGACTTGGCGTCGATGACGTCGGCGAAGGCGTGCGCGACGCGGTCGAGTTGCGCGTCGTCGGTGAGCAGGATGCGCTCGTCGGGTTCGAGGGCCGCGACGCGCGCTCTCGCCCCCTCCCCCCGGAGCGCCTGCCAGAACGACGCGTCGGCGGCCGAGCGCACGAAGACGTCGACGAGCGCCGGATCGAACCACGTCCCTCGGCGCTGCAGCGCCACAGCCACGGCCGCCTCGGGTCCGTGGGCGCTGGCGTAGACCTCCGTCGTCTGGGCGATCTGGAGTATGCGAGCCAGGATCGGGATCGCTTCGCCGGCCAGGCCGAGTGGTTCACCGTTCCCGTCCCAGTGCTCGTCGAGGCCACGGATGGCGTCGCTCGTCGCCGCCGAGAAGCCGATGTCGGCCGCGATGCGCGCGCCGCGGTCGCAGCGCACCGCGATGAGTTCCTTGGTGCCGCCGTGGTGACCGAGCGCGATCTCGACCACGCGCTTCGTGCGTGCCAGGGCGCTGCCGTGGGGCAGGGCGTTCCGCCGGACGTACGCGAGGCCGGCGAGTGGTTCCGTCCACGCCGTCGTCTTGTGATCACGCTTCACCACGCGGTCGTCGGCCTGGAAGAGTTGCGCGATCTTCGCGGCGTTGCTCGAACAGCCGAGGTCCTTCAGCAGGAGCGCATAGAAGAGCGCCGAGCGGTCTTCGGCCGGGAGCCCGATCGCCTCCGCGAGCTGCATGCCGATGAGACAGGAGCGGACCGCATGTCCCTCCGGTTGCCCCTCGGTGATGTCGAGCGCGTACGAGAGCGACGCCACGACTTCGGAGAGGCGGATCGACCCCACCGTCGGGTCGTCACGGAGCGGCGGCGGTCGCGTGCCGGCCGATCGTGCAGCTGCGGAGAGGCCCATGGCGTGAGGCTACGCGCGACGGGCTTACGGCATCGTCACGCCGCTCGTTAGGGGCGCGTCAGTTCCAGGACGCTCAGCGTCAGGGCTTCGACGGCGATCGGGAGCGACGCTTCGTCGATGTCGAAACGGGCATGGTGGTGTGGGTACGCCGTGGCGGCGCCGCCGTTGGCGCCGACGAAGAAGTAGCAGCCGGGTGCGCGTTCGAGCCAGAGCGCCATGTCGTCGCCCCCCATGCTGAGGGGCATCTCGAGGACGTGCTCGTCGCCGACGACTTCGGCCGCCACGCGCCGAATGCGCTCGGTGATGGCGCCGTCGTTGACGACGGCGGGGGAGCCGTCCGTCCACGTCACCTCGAGGGTGCCGCGATGGGCTTCGGCCACGGCCGTCGCCAGGGCGATGATGCGCTCCCGCAAGCGGTCGCGTGTCGAGGAGGCGAACGTGCGGAGCGTCCCTTTGATGTGGACCTCGTCGGGGATGACGTTGTACGCGGTCCCGCCCGCGATGCTCGTGAGGGAGACGACCGCTTGATCGACGGGATCGCATTCGCGCGACACGAGCGACTGGAGTGCGATCACCACGTGCGCGGCGATCACCACCGGGTCGACCGTCTCTTGGGGCTTCGCCGCGTGGCCGCCGCTCCCCCGGACGACGAGATCGAAGCGATCCGCAGCTGCCATCGCCGGCCCCGTCCGCACCGCGATCACGCCCGTCGGTTGCATCGAGGTGAGGTGGAGCCCGACGGCGTGGTCGACGTCGATGCCCTCGAGGGCGCCGTCCTCGAGCATGGCGTGGGCGCCGCGAACGATCTCCTCGGCGGGTTGGAAGACGAATACCACGCGGCCGTGCAACTCGCTCCGGTGGCGTGTCAGGACGTCTGCGACGGAGAGGAGAATGGCCGTGTGCCCGTCGTGGCCGCAGGCGTGCATTCGGCCCGGGACCGTCGAGCGGTAGTCGACGTCCTTCTCCTCGGTGATCGGAAGTGCGTCGATGTCGGCGCGCGCGATGACGGTCTTACCGGCATGCGCGCCGTCGAGGATGGCGACCACGCCGGTGCCGCCGAGTCCCGTGCGGGGCTCGAGGCCGAGGATTCGAAGTCGCTCCGCGATGATGCCGCTCGTGCGGACCTCTTCGAACGCGATCTCCGGGTGTGCGTGGAGGTCGCGCCTGGTCGCGACGGTGGCGGGATCGATGGTGCGGGCTGCGGATCGGACGTCCATGGCTGCTCCTCGGCGGTCGCTGGGTGATGGTGTTGGGGTCATGGCGTGAGGCGCTCGGCGAGCCGTGGCAGCGAGCCCGGGTCGGCGCCCGCGCGGAGCAGGTAGGACTCGGCGCCGCTGAAGCGGTCGTCGACGTGCCGAAGCGCCTGCATGAGCACCTCGGGCGTTGCACCGAGTACGCGGAGGTAGTCCTCGCGACGGACCCCGTGGCGTTCACCGCGCGCGAGGAGGCGTGCACGCACGCCGTCGATGCGGTCGTGGGTGAGCGCATAGTCTTGCACGACGGCTGAGCGCGGTACGCCCAGCGCCTCGAGCAGCAGCGCCGCCACGAGTCCGGTCCGATCCTTGCCGACGGTGCAGTGGAAGAGGACGGCCCCCTCCGCGGCGGCCAGCAGGTCGACGGCGCGCGCGAACGCCGCTCCGGCATGATCGATGGCCGCGACGTACATCGACGGAAGATCCCATGGGTCGAAGGGAGGTGTGCGGGCGGCCCGCATCGGTCCCCAGACGTCGACGCCGTGGACCGAGATCCCCTCGACCGCGGCGAGGGCGTTCGGTTCGAGCGCGATCTCTTCGGGCTCGCGGAGGTCGATGACCGTCGTGATGCCGAGCTGGCGCAGCGCCACGAGGTCGCCGTCCTCGCGCCGCAGCGGCGCGTCCGCGCGAAAGATGCGGCCCCGCGCCGTCTCGCCCCCGCGCGCGAGCGGCAGACCACCGAGATCGCGCGCGTTGCAGGTCCCGCACAGCGGCACGAAGCGGCCTCGGGGTATCGCTTGGAGCGTGGACATGACACGAGCGTACCGCGCTCGTGCAGGGCGCTATGGTTCGTCGCGCCCATGAGGGACGCGGCCGCCCCGAACGCGCGCGCGACCGCCTTCCGACGGGAGCTTCTCATGTGCGCCGGCTCGTGCTCATACGCATGCCAGGGCGCTCACGTACGACGTCGGTACGGTGCTCGGTCTGTCCCGTGTGGGCAGTAGAGGAGGCATCATGCCGAACGATGCGTACACCGACACGGCGTACACCGACACGGCCCTCGCAGGTGCGGGGCGCCGTCCCAGATCGACCCGAGCGCGCGCGCTCCTGATCTCGCTCACGCTCGCCACCGGTCTCCTCGTCGGGGTCCCGGCGGGAGCCGTGCTGGCGGCCGAAACCGCGCCCGCTCCCGTGGCCTCCCAGGGCGATCCCGACGACGTTCTGCTGCAGCTTGGCGACGAGACCCTCACGCGCGCGCAGTTCGATGCCGAGTTCGAGGTTGCGGCCCGCTCGACCGCGATGCAGCAGGGCATGGAGCCCACGCCCGAGGTGATGGCGGAGTTCGCCGCGTTCCGCCCGACGTTCCTCGAGCAGCTCGGAACGCAACTCGTCCTGGTCGAGCATGCGCGCGAGATCGGTGTCGACGTCGACGCCGCCCGTGTCGACGAGGTCGTCGAGCAGGTCCGTGCGGCCCAGGGCGACGCCGAAGGCTTCGCCCGCTACCTCGAGCTCTCGGGCTTCGCCGACGAGGACGCCTTGCGTGCGACCATCCTCCGGTCGATGACGGTGCAGGGTGTCGTCGAGCGTCTCGGCGCCGACATCGAAGTCGATGACGCCGAGATCGAGGCCTGGTACGAGGCGAATCAGGAGCAGGTCCAGACCCCCGAGGGGCCACTGCCGCTCGACGCGATCCGCGACGAGATCGCGAGCATCGTGGTGCAGGAACGCGTCGGCGAGCGCGTCCAGGAGATCGTGGCGCAGGCGCCGCTCGAGGTCTTCCTCGACCGACTCTGATCCGAGCCGCTTGGCTCGTCATGGAGATCTCGACCGCCGCTGCGCGGCGTCGCATCAATCCGCGGCGCCGCGCAGTGCTGGGTCGACGATGTCGCGCAGGCCGTCGCCGAAGAGGTTGAAGCCGAGCGACGCCAGCAAGATCGCCAGCCCCGAGAAGATCGAGGCCCACGGCGAGAGGAGCATGAAGTCGCGACTCTCGGAGAGCATGAGGCCCAGCGACGGCGTCGGCGGCTGCGTCCCGAGGCCGAGGAACGACAGCGAGGCTTCGACCAGGATGGCGGTCGACAACGACAGCGTCAACTGGACGAGCAGGGGTGCGAGGATGTTCGGGAGCACGTGGCGCGTCATGATGCGCACCCCGGACGCGCCGAGGGCGCGCGCCGCGGAGACGTACTCCCACGACAGCACGGTCAATGCGGGTCCGCGGGCGAGTCGCGCGAACATCGGCAGGTAGACGATTCCGATCGCGAGGGCGGTGTTGCCGCTGCCGGGCCCGAGCACGGCTAGGACCGCGATCGCGAGCAAGATGATCGGGAAGGCCAGGAGGACGTCCATCATGCGCATGAGCACGCGGTCCACGACACCGCCGTAGAAGGCGGCGGCGAGACCCGCGGTCACACCGAGCACGGCAGCGAAACCGACGGCGGCGAAGGCCACCGCGAGGCTCGTCCGGAACCCATAGAGGATCCTCGTGTAGAGGTCGCGACCGAAGTTGTCCGTGCCCAGGAGGTGTGCCGTGCTCGGCCCCTGGAAGCGCGCGACCACCTGCTGTTCTCGTGGTCCGTGGGTGGCGAGGAGCGGAGCGAGCGCAGCAGCGAACGTGACGATGATGCAGAGCACGAAGCCGGCCACGCCGATGTGGTTGCGCAGGAGCCGACGCCCGAGATCGCGCATCAGCCGTACTCCACGCGCGGATCGATCCACGCGTAGGCGAGGTCGACGAGCAGATTGATGAACACGAACACGACCGTCGCGGTGAGGATGACGCCCTGCGCGAGCGGATAGTTCCGTTCGTTGATCGCACCGATCACGAGGCGTCCGAGCCCCGGGATCGCGAACACTTGCTCGATGACGATGACGCCCGAGAGGAGGTGCCCGGCTTGGACGCCGATCACGGTCACGACTGGGATGAGGGCGTTGCGCAGGGCGTGCTTGTAGAAGAGCGAACGTGGGGCGAGCCCCTTGGCGCGCCCGGTTCGGATGTAGTCGAGGCTGAGGACGTCGAGGAGACTCGACCGGAGGATGCGGGTGAGCGCTGCGATCATCGGCAGGGAGACGGCGATCACGGGCAGCACCATGCGTGCGAGGTTTCCGAGCGGGTCGTCGCCGAAGGGTACGTAGCCGATCGACGGCCACGTCGGCAGGTAGATCGAGAAGACGTAGAGCATGAGCACGCCCACCCAGAACGGTGGGAGCGTGAGTCCGACGATCGAGGAGACGCGCATCCAAGCGTCGGCGCGGGTGCCGCGTGTGCGAGCGGCGGCCATCCCGAGTGGGAAGGAGACGGCGATTGCGGTGACGAGCGCCATGCCCGACAGTTGCAACGTGACCGGTAACCGGCCGAGGATCTCGTCGGCCACGGGTCGGCCCGTCCAGACGCTGCGGCCCAGGTCCCCGCGGAGGACGTCGGTGAGCCAGCGTAGGTACTGTTCGTGTATCGGGAGATGGAGTCCGAGCTGTCGTCGGAGCGCATCCACGCGCTCGGGTGTGATGTCGACGTTCGCGCCGAGCATGATCGCGACGGCGTCCCCCGGGATCGCTCGCAGCATCATGAAGATGAGGACCGACACGCCGAAGAGGACGAAGACGAGGTCGAGCAGGCGGCGGACGACGTACGTGGTCATGGGGGCGGCCTTCGCGGAGGTCGTGCCGCGGCGTGGCGCGGCCCCGAACGTGCACCGGGCGGGGCGCCGTGCCCCGCCCGGCGAGCGTGCTCGTCTAGCGGTTCAGCGTGACGTTCCGGAGGTAGCGCAGGTTCCGTGTCGGCATCTGCACGAACCCCTCGACGGCGGCCGTGTGGGCGCTGAAGAGCGTGCCGTACGCGATGTGCGCGATCGGCCCCTCGCAGGCGAGCAGCATCTGCGCCTCGCGGTAGGCCTCCTGCCGCGCGTCGACGTCGGCGGTGGTGCGGCCGCGTACGAGCAGCGCGTCGAGCTCCGGATCGCTGTGCTGGAAGACGTTCGTCGAGCCGTCCGTGATGAAGGTGCGGTGGAGGTAGCCGTCGGGGTCGATGTTGCCCCCGTTGAGGCTCACGAACGCGTCGAAGTTCGAGTTCTGCCAGTCCTGCACGAAGGTGCCGAATTCGGCGACGTTGACCTCGACGTCGAGACCAGCCCGCTCGAGCTGCGCCTGAAGGACCTGCGCCGTGTCGGCGACGACGCGGTTGGTGCCGAAGGTCAAGATGGTGAAGGCGAAGCCGTCGGGGTAGCCGGCGTCGGCGAGGGCAGAGCGCGCCGCGTCGGTGTCTTGCGCGTAGCACGGGTAGGCGTCGGTGTCGAGCGCCCAGTCGGTGAGCGCGGGGCTCAACGGTCCCGCGGGGACGGCGTTGCCGAGGTGGACGGCCTGCACGACCTCGTCGCGGTCTATGGCGGCACCGATCGCTGCGCGGACGCGGGGATCGTCGAACGGCGCTCGCGTGGTGTTGAAGCCGAGGAGCGTGTAGGCGAGGTCCTGGGTACCGAGCACGGTGACGTTCGGTGCGCGGCGGAGCGTCTCCGCGCTCGTGGGGTCGACGTCGGGCAGGAGATGGTAGGTGCCGGTGCGCAGACCGGCCGCGCGAGTCGAGGCCTCGGGCACGATGTTGAAGCGCAGTTCGGCCACGCCCGGTTCACCGGAGCGGTAGTAGGCGGGGTTCGCGTCGAGTCGCACGAAGGTGTCGGGCACGATCTCGCCGAGCATGAAGGGGCCGGTGCCGACCGCGACCTGCTGGAGGTCACCATGCTCTTCGACCACCTCGCGCGGTACGACGTAGAGATTGGGCATGTTCGCGAGGAAGGGCGCGAAGGGTTCGCTCAGCGTGAAGACGACCGTGCGATCGTCGGGCGCCTCCGTCTGCGCGACCTGGGTGAAGCGGCTCGCCTGCGGGGAACCGGTCTCGGGATCGAGGATTCGCTCGAGGGAGTAGACGACGTCGTCGCTCGTCACGGCGCGGCCGTTGTGGAACTCGAGCCCTTCGCGGAGCGTGAAGGTATAGGTGAGGCCGTCGTCGGAGATCTCGTACGACTCGGCGAGGGCTCCCTCGAGTTGCAGGTCGGCGTTGATCTCGAGGAGGCCGTCGTAGATCAGGTTGATGATCGTGAAGCTCGAGAACGCGGTCACTTTGTGGGGATCGAGTCCGGCGGGGGAGCCGTCGACGGCGAGTTCGAGCGTGCCGCTCTGGGCGAGGACGACACCGAACGCCATCAGGGCGAGGAATGCGAGTCTCTTCATGTGCGTCTCCTGTGCGACGGTCTCGGGCGCCCGTCCTGCCTGGACGGGACCTCGAGCGCCTTCCGTTCGCGTGGCGTGGACCGTACCATTCCTAGACCACCTCGGTCAATCGTGCTACATTCCGCCGCATGACCTCGCCACCCCACCCCGAAGCAGCGTACGAGGTCCTCTCACGCGGCGTCGCCGACGGCGTCGTGCCGGGGGGCGTCGCCGTCGTCGTCGATGCCTCCGGACCCGGGACCGTCGCCGTCGCCGGCGTCCGCCGAGAGGGAGGACCTTCGGTCACGGCCGACACTCGCTACGACGTCGCTTCGCTCACGAAGGTGATGGCCACGCTGCCGTCGGTCCTGCGGCTCGTCGCCGACGGCAGGCTCGACCTCGACGAACCCCTCGCGGCGCACTTCTCGAACGCTGGCTGGTTCCAGACGCCCAGCCTCGGCGACGCCACGTCCCGTCAGCTGCTCGCCCACACGTCCGGTATCTCGAACTGGACGCCGCTCTTCGCCCAGGTGAGTACCCGCGCCACCGCCCTGGCGAACGTCCTACAGGCACGCGTCGAAGCGCCCGGCCGGGCGCGCTACACCGATCTCGGCTTCATGCTCCTCGGTGCGCTCGTCGAGCGCCTTGCGAAGTGCCGGCTCGACCAGTTCGCTCGGAAGGCCGTCTTCGAACCGCTCGGGCTCTTCGATACGAGGTTCGGTCCGGTGCAGGGGGTTCCGGTGGCGGCCACGGAGGAGTGTGGTTGGCGTGGACGGCTACTCGAAGGCGAGGTGCACGACGAGAACGCGAGCGTGTGGGAGGGCGTCGCCGGCCACGCTGGACTCTTCTCGACCGCCCACGACGTCGCTGCCTATGCGAGCGCGTGGCTCCGCCTCGACGATCGGCTCGGCCCAGCCACGCTCCTCCGGGAGACGTGGGGGCTCGCCTCGGAGGGCGAGGGCGGCGTTCGACGGGGGCTCGGCTGGCTCCTCGCCCACCCTGGTGTCTTCTCTGGTGCCGCTTCGAGCGGTTTCGGCCACACCGGATTCACCGGAACGTCGCTCTGGATCGATCCGAGTGCTGGCCGCGCAAGCGTGCTGCTCACCAACCGCGTCCATCCGCACCGTTCGCGTGGTGGTGGGATCGCCGAGCTGCGGCGGCGCTTCCATGGTGCCGCGCACGGGTGGGCGTCGTGACGCGGCCGACCGTGATGGGGCCGAGGTGGCCGGGGTCGGCGCGTGGCGCCTCGTCGCGACCGATGACGGTGCTGTCGCTCATGAGCGGCACGTCGCTCGACGGCATGGACGTCGTGGTCGCGAGGTTCGAGGACGACGGAACGCGACTCGATTGGGAGGTGCTCGAGCGGGCGGAGGCGCCCTACCCGGTCGACCTGCGCGAGCGCTTGATCGCGGCGCTGCACGGCGGCGCCAGCGACGTCGCGGCCATCACGCAACTGCACGCGGAGATCGGCCATGCCTACGCCGCACTCTGCGGCCCGGTCTGCGACCGCCGCAGCGTCGATCTCGTGGCGCTGTCTGGGCAGAACGTGTACCACGTGCCGCGAATCGACGCCGATCGCGGTTGGCGCGTTCCCTCGACGCTCCAACTCGGCGAAGGCGCACTCGTGCTCGAGCGCTGCCGCGTGCCGGTCGCGTGTGACTTCCGCCAATCCGACCGGGCCGCCGGCGGGCAAGGCGCACCCATGGTCTCGTACGGCGATCTCCGACTCCACCACGTACCGGGCGTGGCGCGCGCCATCCACAATCTCGGTGGCATCTCGAACGTCACCTGGCTGCCACCCGACGGAGCGCCGGGGGATGTGGTGGCGTTCGACACCGGACCCGGGAACTGCCTGATCGACGAAGCGGTCGAACGGACGACGGGTGCCCCATTCGACGCGGCAGGCGCGATGGCGGGGCGTGGCCGCGTCGACGAGGGGGCGCTCTCCGCGCTCATGCGGCACCCCTACCTCCGCCTGCCCTTTCCCAAGACGACCGGGCGGGAGGTCTTCGAGCTCGAGCGAACCCTTCGCGAGTCGGGACTCGATCCCGACGCGTTCGCGCCCGAGGATCTCGTAGCGACGCTGACCGCGTTCACGGCCGCCTCCATCGCGCACGCGTACGAGGCGATCCGGGCAGAGCGCGACCTGCACGAGGTCCTCCTCGCCGGCGGCGGCGCAGCCAATCCCACGCTCGTAGGCATGCTCCGGGAACGACTCGCGGCCCCAGTCCGCACCTTCGAGGACGTCGGTATGGTGTCCAAGGATCGCGAGGCGCTCGCATTCGGGGTCATGGCGTACGACGGTTTCCATGGCCGCGGTACGACGCTCCCGAACGCCACGGGTGCGTCGCGCTCGGTGGTGGCGGGCAAGTTCATGTGGCCGGACGCGGTGACGTGGTGACGCGGGGTTCCCGGCGCCACGAGCCGACGCGAGCCGAGGAGTCCACCCCGTGACCGAAGCGATCGATCCGACGTTCGACGGGTTCGACGGTTGGAGCATGGCACGGCGGCTCGAAGTGTTGGTGCTGGCGAATTCGCGTGCAGTGGCGGCGGTTGCGGCCGCGCTCCCCGACCTCACGCGTGCGGCCGACGGCCTGGCGGCGCGACTGCTGCGCGGCGGGCGCATCGTCTACGTGGGCGCCGGCACGTCGGGTCGGCTCGCACTCCAGGACGCTGCCGAACTTCCGCCCACGTTCGATTTCGATGCCACGGTCGTCCTGCTCGCGGGGGGGGCGGAGGCGGGAGAGACGGCGAGCGAGGGTGCGGAGGACGACGCGCTCGCGGCGTCGCGCGCCGTCGACGAGGCGGACGTCGGCCCACTCGACGCCCTCATCGCCCTCGCCGCCAGTGGGCGTACCCCGTATACCGTGGCCGCCGTTGAGCACGCCCGTGCGCGCGGCGCGTTCACGATCGGGATCGCCAACAATCCCGGCACGCCGCTCCTAGCGGCGGCGCACGTGGGCGTGCTCCTCGATACGGGTCCCGAGGTCGTCGCAGGGTCGACGCGCCTCGTCGCCGGGACGGCGCAGAAGATCGCGCTGAACGCGCTCTCGACGGCGCCCATGGCCGAACTCGGCGCCGTGCACGGCAACCTCATGGTGGCGATGCGCCCGAAGAACGAGAAGCTGCGTCGGCGCGCCGTGCAGATCGTGCAGAGCGCCACCGGCGCAGCGGAGGAGACGGCGCGCGCGGCGCTCGAAGACGGAGCATGGGACCTGCGGGTGGCGATCGTGATGCTCGACGCGCGCGTCCCGTCGGACCTTGCCCGGCGTCTCCTCACGGCGCACGGAGGGCGCGTGCGCGCGGCGATCGCAGGGGCCGCCGACGGCTGACGCGCCTGTCATGTGGTGCCGCCGAGTGAGAGTGCGGCGATGCCGGCCAGCATCAGCGCGGCGGCTGCGAGCTTCCTCGCGAGGCGGTCTCGTTCGCCCATGACCGCGATCCCGACCGCCATCAGCACGAGCAGTCGAGCCTGCGCCACGAGGATGACGTTGCCGGCCGATCCCCCGGTTGCAAAGGCGAGGATGATGCAGAGTTGCGTGAGGGCGAACGTGGCTGCGACGATCCACGCCTCCAGACGCCAGAGACCGGGCGCCAGCAGTTCGATCCGTGTCGGACGGGCGACCGCGAGCATACCGATGCCGGTCAACGTCAGGTTCAAGGCCGTGTAGCCGAGTGGGTCGAACGGCGCGCTGATCGCCTTGTCGATCACGTTGCCCGCGCCGAACAGCACTGCGGCGCCGAGCGCCGTCAATTGTGGCGCGGTGAAGCGGACCCGTCCCGGGGCACGAGCGAGCAACGTGACCGAGACCATGATCAGAAGCGTTCCGAGCAGACTCGGAAGTCCGAACGGTTCGCCGAGAAATGCCACACCACCGACGACGGTCCACAGCGCCGACGACCTCAGCAGGAGATCGATCTCGGAGAGCTGCGTGGCGTGGAGCGCGCGGAAGTAGAGCAGGTTGGCAACGACGTAGACCATCGCCATGAGCGCCAGTTCCACCGCTCGCTCGCGCGCGGGCGCAAGATCACCACCGAGCGCCCACAGGAACAGGAGAGAGAGGAGGCCCCCGGTGAGATGGACCGTGCCTCCGAGTACCGACGGGCGCACGCGGGCGACGAGGAGCTTCGAGGCCCACACGTTGATGGCGCTCGCGAACGCGGCACCGAGCGCGAAGAAGAGCCACGTCACACTCGAAGCATACGTCCCACTCCGCAGCGTGCCGTTGGTTCCGCGATGCGCCAGATCTCTCAGACGTGGGAGGAACCCGACGTTCGTAGCGACGCCGGCAGGCTGACCAGCCTGTCGTTCAGCGAGAAGCTCCTCGACTCCTCGCTCAGGTAGGTCGGCCCGATCGAGTTCGGGGCGGCGTACACTCAAACGCAGGCAATGCCGAGGCAGGCAGCGGACGGTTCACCCTTCCCGAATAAGATTGGCCAATGAACAGAGCTGAGCACGCACAAAAAGAGCCGACCCGCCTCACCTCGATCCGAGGTCGGACGGCCACGCGACACGTCGTTGTCGTTATCACCGCTGCCATACTCGTATATGTCTTCGCCCTGGTGCATGGCCAGTGGAGTCCGATGCACCGGTGGAACCGAGCGTTCGCGGATGCGTCGGTCCTACTGCTCGGCTTGACGATGACACTCGGCGCTGCGCCGCGCTTGTTCCGAGCAACTGCAAAGTTGCTTCCGTGGCGGCGGGAGCTGGGAATCTACTCCGTTCTCCTGGCAGTGGTGCACACCGTAATCATTCTTGACGGTTGGGTAGAGTGGAACTTGGTCCGACTGTTCGGCTTCGAGTTTCATCCGAATGATTTGGAATACGTCATGGTGCAACACGGTTTCGGTTTTGCGAACGCAATTGGCATCCTTGCACTTGGGATCGGTCTCATCCTATTGCTCACGTCGAGCGACCGGGCGGTGCGAGCTCTCGGCTCGGCGTCCTGGAAAGCTGTTCAGATGACGGCACGTGTGTTCTGGGCGTTGGTTGTCGCTCATACCGCCTACTTTCTGTACGCACATTTCCTGAGCTTTCATCGCGCAACGCCTGATCCAAACCCATTGCAACTCCCCTTCGCAATCATGGTCGTTGCGGTACTCGCGGTACGAACTGCCGCACTCGTCACGACGATCGGGCGGCGCTCAGGGGAAGGCGACAAGAGGAGCGGTGCTCGAATGTGAGCGCGACGGTGTTGCCCGCCGAGGCGGCGAGGCTTGACGGTGCGTCCGCAACCTCGCCGTATTCGGAGCCTGGATATGGTTCGCCCAAGGCCCTCGGCTGTTGCGCCGTATGACCATTGATCTCACGCTTACTGTGTCGGCACCTTCCTAGTTCAATGGCGTCGTGGGCGCTGGATCGGCCGGCGCCAGCGGATCCGCCGGCGCCGCGGGCGCGACCGGATCGGTCGTGGCTGGCGGTGCGGTCACCGGATCGGTCGCAGGGTCACCCGGATCGCATGCGGCAAGCACGAACACCGTGAGCATCGACCCGAGGCCACAGCACATGAGGCACGCGAAAGTTCTATGAGAGGTCGATCACCCGAGCGGCTCCTCGACGGGCCAGCGGAGTCTCAGGCCACCCGCTCCTCGTACTGTGGCCCCTTCTCGTCCCCTTTCCCCCGTGCGGAGTGGTCGCTCGGGTTCTCGTAGTCGCGGGCCGCGATGACCGCGAGCGCTCCCGGGGCGACCTCGCCCTGCAGCGGCGTCGAACCGACGACGTCGCCGTCTACGTGGACGAGCATCGGGGGTTGAGCGACGATCTTGAACGACCGGGCGCGACGCGTGGAGGCGGCAGTGTCGGCCTGACCGCTCGCGAGGCGGAGGACCGCCGCGAGCGAATGCCAGAAGTTCGCCGAGCGCATGATCGTGATGTCGAGATACCCGTCGTGTGGATCGACCGACGGGCCCACGTCGAGGCCCGCGAGTTCGAACTTACCGGCGTTGAAGATCGTCACCGTGTGCGCGGCGAGCGTTTCGGTGTGCACGTCGGTCGTCAATTCGATGCTGTGGTTGCGCCTACCGACGAGATTCCGCACCGTGGCCCCGAGGTAGGCGAGGAATCCGAAGCGCGCCTTGGCAGCCGCGTCGGCGTCGCGATTGATCTCGGCGTCGAGACCGGCACCGAGGAAGAAGAGCGCGATGCAGCGTGGCGTTTCGACCCGGACGACGTCGAGATTCTCCTCGCGTCCCTCGTGCATGGCGAGGATCGCCTTCTTGGCATCCATCGGGATACGCAAGACGCGCGCGAGGCCGTTCCCCGTTCCCATCGGTACGATACCGAGGGGAACCGGGTGTTCCGAGGCGAGCATGCCGGTTGCGGCCGCCGTAACGGTCCCGTCTCCGCCCGCCGCGAGCACGTACGCGAAGCCTTCGCCGCCGGCATCTCGCGCCCAGTCACCGGGGTGATCCGCGTGGCTCGTGACCCGCAACTCGGCCACGGCGCCGACCGATTCGAGCGCGGCAGCGATCGCCGCCTCGGCGACCTCGGGTCGCGCCTTGCCCGACGCGGGATTGATGATGACGAGTACGCGTTGACCGGTGAACACACGCCATCCTACGCTGGAGCGAACCAACTACACGACGAAGGGCCCGATGTGATCGCATCGGGCCCGTGTGGAGCGTGTCCGCTCAGGTGGAAGGGGTCAATCGGTGGCAGGCGCCGGGTCGGCCGGACCGATCGGCTCGGTGGGTTCTTCTTCGTCCATTTCGTCCGAATCCTCGGCGTCAGGATCCGTCTCGTCGGGATCCGCCGTTTCGGTCCCGGCAGCGGGTGCGATCGCTGGGTCGGCGCCATTCGTGGCCGCGCCGTTGGTCGCGGCGCCATTCGCCGCGCTATCGAGCTGTTGGCGTGCCTGCGCCAGGATCGTCATCGCCTCATCGACGTCTTGACGAGCCTCGTTGGCAAGCTCTTCGGTCTCTTCCGTGTCAGCCATCGTCGCGAGTCTCTGCTCCACCGCGTCGAGTCGCTGGCTCACTTCGTCGAGCTGATCGCGCACCGCTGCGGCGTCCATGGCGCTGAGGGCGCCATCGACGGGCTGGCCCGGTGCGGTCGCTGCCGGGCCGGCTGGACCCGTGGTGGCCGGATCAGCCGGAGCCAACGGATCGGCCGGGCCCGTGGGCGCCGTGGCGGGCGAAACGGCTCCCGGGTCGGTCGCAGGATCGGCGGGGTTGCACGCTGCCAGCGTGATTGCGGTCGCGAAGGCGAGTGCGAGCGCCCAGGGGCGACGGTTCGTGATGTGGGTGGAACTACGGAACATGGAGTTCTCCTCTCGAGGGGGCGTCAGGAATGGTGCTCGAGTGTAAATACGCTACGCGTGTGAACGTGAGATGGCCGGTCGTTCAATGAGGCTCGTGACGTGCGACGGCGTATTGAAGGCGCTCGAGTCCTGTCCACCACGTAACGCGGGTGATCGAGCGAGCACTCATCCGCGCGCAGCGATGCAGCGGGCGGCTCCCGCGGCACGTGGGCAGGCGTCAGGTCGTCGAGATCATCGACACGAACGCCGCCGCCACGGCGGGATCGAAGTGGCGCCCTGATTCGTCGACGACGTAGGCGAGTGCACGCTCCTTCGACCATGCCGGCCAGTAGGGGCGCTCCGACGTCAACGCGTCGTAGACGTCCGCAACGGCGAAGATGCGCGCGGCGAGCGGAATCTCCTCGCCTGCGAGCGCGTTCGGATATCCGCTCCCGTCCCAGCGCTCATGGTGCGCGTACGGGATGGCGATGGCGTTACGAAGGAACTCGATCGGCGAGAGGAGTTCGTAGGCCGTGACCGGGTGGCTCCGCATCACTTCCCACTCCTCCGGACTCAGTTCCCCCGCCTTGAGCAGAATGCGATCGGGAATACCCATCTTGCCGATGTCGTGCAGGAGCGCGCCGCGCTTGAAGTCGATCAACGCGTCGCCGCTCACGCCCATGCGCTCGGCGAGGCGGATCGTGAGCTCGGTGACGCGGCGACTGTGCCCCACCGTCTGGTGGTCCTTGAGCTCCAACGCGCGCGCCCACCCTTCGATGGTTGCGTCGTAGGCGTGTCGCAACTTGAGGTTGGAGACCTGCAGGGTGTTGAAGAGGCGCGCGTTGTTGAGTGCCAGCGCCGTCTGCGTCGCGAGCGTGTCGAGGAACTCGTACCAGCCGGGCTCACGTTCGTCGTGCGCTCTGTGGTAGAGCTCGAGCACGCCTTCGAGCTCCCCCTTCACGATGAGCGGGACGCCCCAATAGCTGCGGAAGTCCTCTTGCGTGAGGAGGTCGCGTCGCACGAAGCGACCCTCGCCCGCCTGCAGATCGCGCTCGTGGACCATGTGCCGATCCATTGACGCGCTCCCGAGGAGGCCCTCGCCGAGGTCGAGTTCCGACTCCCTGATCAGGGTCGTCCGGAAGCCGGCACCGGCCGCGAAGCGAAGCGTCTGCAGATCACCGCGGAACGTGAACACCGCCGCCGCGTCGACGCCGAGTTGCTCGCGCACATGACCGATGATCGTCCGCAGCACGATCGTCACGTCGGTCCCTTCGGCCATGGCCGTGTCGATCAGATGGAGGGCGTCGAGGCGTCGGACACGCGTTTCGAGCGCAGCCTCCGTCCGCCGGCGCTTCACCGCCTCCGCCAGCAGGTTGGAGACTGCCTGGACGAAGTCCGCGTCGGCGTCGTCGAACGTTCGCCCCTCGTCGCACGAGTAGACCGCGAGGACGCCATACGGACGCTCGGCCCCGTGGATCACCACGTTGATGCCACCGCGTACGCCTGCTTCACGCAGCATGGGTGAGGGCCTGACGTCGCCGCCGACCCGCGTAAGATCCTCGACGATGAGCCTGCCACTCGTGCGGAGCGTGATGCCACTCGGTGTCGCGTCGTCGAGAGGCACGATGGTGCCGATCAACCCTTCCGGCAGTCCGCTGGCGGCTTCGAGCACGAAACCGTCTCCACCCGCGGCGTCGTCACTGGAGCGGAGGATCTTACAGACGTCCAACGACAACACCTCGCAGAGACGTTCGATGGCGCTCTGCATGAGTTCGGCGACGTCGGTCGAACGGAGCGCTTCGATCCCGAGCTGGGCCACGGCCGCCTGCTGTGTGCTCCGGCGCTCGAGGTCGAGCGCCGCCACCTTGTGGTCGTGGACGTCGGTGGAGGTTCCGAACCACGTGGTCACGCGGCCGGTCGAATCCGTCATCGGCAGTGCCCGACTGAAGTGCCAACGAAAGGCGCCGTCGTGCCGCTCGAGTCGGTGCTGGGAGGTATAGGGCGTGCCGTTCGCCACGGCGTGCGCCCAACGGGCGGCCGCCTCCGGTCGGTCGTCTGGGTGGATCACGGCGAGCCACCCCACGGCGTCGTCCCCGTTCGTGGGTCGTCCGGTGAATTCCTGCCAGCGGAGATTGTAGTACCGGACGACGCCGTCGGCTCCGGTCGTCCAGACGATCTGCGGCAGCGAATTCGCCAGCGTGCGGAAGTTCGTTTCGCTCTGTCGGGTGCGTTCCTCGGCCTCGACACGCTCCGTGACGTCGGTATCGATCCCGACGAGGCGCTCGGCCGCTCCCGTTGCGCCGTAGATCAGCCGACCGTGACTCCGGATCCAGCGCACGCCGCGCTCCGGGTGGACGATCCGATGCACGGTCTCGAAGGTCTCGAGGCGCTCCTCCAAGAGCCGCTGCATGAGCGCCGTGTCGGCTGCGAGGTCGTCGGGATGGAGCCTGCTCCGCCAGAGATCGAGCGAGGGTTCGGCCGCCGGCTCGAGGCCGTAGAAGTCGTGGGCAGCTTCGGGCCAACGTCCGGTACCGTCGAGGAGGTCGAGCTCCCACCAGACCGCGTCGCTCCGTTCGAAGGCTTCGCGGAGCCGCGCATCTCGTTCGCGGAGCTCCGTCTCGACCTCCTCCTGCTTGGTGACGTCGCGCCCGGTGAGGAGCACGTGCGTGACGACGCCGTGCTCGTCGCGAAGATGGGTGCCGTGCCACGACACCACGAACGTGCCGTCAGACCCGCCGGTGAGCTCGAGGCGCATCGGCTTCAGTGGCTGGCCGCTGCCGAGGACTTCGAGGCGCCTCACCACCTCGTCACGGACCGGCTGCACCTCCGGGAGGTCCCAGAGCAAGCGACCGACCGGATCTTCCGTGGTGCTCGCGTAGGCGAGTGCCGCAGCATTCGCCATGACGATCCTGCCGTCGAGCCCGACGACGATGACGGCGCCGTCGAGGTGCTCGATCACGCTGCGCCACGCCGGCGGAGCGAGGGCTGGGTCGTGATCCGTGGAGGAAGACACGCTCGGCGGATGGTATCCGGTCGCGTGCGTCGCGACCCGGATGCTCGTCACATCGACGCGTGGCGCGACGGGTGGGGCAGCCGCCATGCGCGATGATGCGACGCATGACGACGCTCCGAGGTTCGGACTTCTTGCGCGAACGATTCGAGGCCCATCGGTCCTGTTCCGGGTGCCCGTCCCCCGAGCGCGTCGCACGGTGGTTCGACGGCCTCCTCACGCTCCTCTTCCCGGACCTCGCGAGTCGGTCTTTCGAGTCGCTCGCGGAGCTCGAAGTCGAGGCGGAGCGTCTGGAAGGCGAACTGGCGGGTGTGGTCGCGCGCATTCCAGAGCCGATCGAGGCTCGCGACGCCATGGTGCCTGCGTTCTTTCGGACGCTCCCCAGCATCGTCGCCCACCTCGAGGAAGACGTGAGCGCCACCTTCGAAGGGGATCCGGCCGCAGTGAGCCGATCGGAGGTCGTGCGGTCGTACCCGGGCTTCCATGCGATCGCCGCGTATCGCGTCGCGCACGCGCTCCATCGCCTCGGGCTGCCGATCGTGCCGCGCATGATCACGGAGCTCGCGCACGGCCGCACGGGCATCGACATCCACCCCGCCGCGTTGATCGGCCGGTACTTCTGCATCGATCACGGCACCGGCGTCGTGATCGGCGAGACCGCCGAGATCGGCGACCGCGTCAAGCTCTACCAGGGTGTCACGCTCGGTGCCATGAGCGTACGCAAGGGCGACGCGCGCACCAAGCGCCATCCGACCATCGAATCCGACGTCGTCGTCTACGCCGGCGCCACGATCCTCGGTGGTGCGACGCGGATCGGGCAGGGAAGCACGATCGGCGGGAACGTCTGGCTCACGCGGAGCGTGCCAGCGAACACGACGCTCCACTACCAGGAGCGCCTGCTCGACGCCGGGGTGGGGGAGACGGCTACCCCCCTCAAACCGCGAGGTGCGGCGTGCGATTGACCGATCTGGTGGGGAACACGCCGCTGGTTCGCCTCCGACGTATGGCGCCCTCGGTGGGCGTCGAGATCTACGCCAAGCTCGAGGGGCAGAATCCCGGTGGGAGCGTGAAGGACCGAGCTGCGCTCAGCATGATCCGCGGCGCCTTGGCGCGCGGCGAGGTGGCGCCCGGAGACCGGCTCGTGGAGGCGACCAGCGGCAATACCGGTATCGCGCTCGCGATGATCGCGCGCGTCGAGGGGCTGCGGCTGGCGCTCGTCATGCCGGAGGGTTCGACGCGCGAACGCGTCGAGGCGATGCGCGCCTATGGGGCCGAGGTGATCCTCACGCCCGCCGAGGAGACGATAGAGGGCTCACGGGCGAAGGCGGAAGCGATGGCCGCGCACGACGGCTACCGGATCCTGAACCAGTTCGCGAACGTCGACAACTACCTCGCTCACGAGCGCACGACCGGGCCCGAGATCTGGCGCGACACGCGCGGGCGGGTCACCCACTTCGTCTCGGCCATGGGGACGACCGGCACCATCATGGGTGTGTCGCGGGCGCTCAAGCGTGTCGATCCGAGCGTGCGCATCATCGGAACGCAGCCGACGGAGGGCTCGACCATCCCGGGCATCCGGCGCTGGTCTCCGGCGTACGTACCGGCGATCTTCGACCCCGCACGCGTGGATCGTGTGATCGACGTGAGCGAGGCAGAGGCTCGCCACACGACTCGACGCCTCGCCCGCGAGGAGGGGGTGCTGGCGGGCATGAGCAGCGGTGGCGCCCTGGCGGCCGCCCTCGAGGTCGCCTCGGAGATCGAGGCTGGGGTGATCGTGTTCATCGCCTGCGATAGGGGGGACAGGTACCTCAGCACCGATCTGTTCTCGTGATCGATCGGGACGACTCGCCGACGTCAGCCGGTCGCGGTAGACTGAGGTAGTTGCGGTGCAACGCTCGACCGACGTGTCGGGCCGGGCGCGACCTCGGGGGAGAATCGTTTAGTGTTCCAGGGGGAGGTTCGTGTACAAGGAGCATATGGCTGACGAGTCATCGGTCGATGCCGCGGCGTCCGTCGTGGTCGAACCCGACCTCGTACCCGGACTGCGAGCGCCGACGTTCCTGGCGGACACGTTGCCACAGATCGTCTGGACCGCGGATGCGGCGGGCGACGTCACGTACTTCAACCGCTCCTGGTACGAGTACACGGGGTTGAGCCCGATGCAATCGGTCGGTTCGGGATTCCTCCAGGTCCTCCATCCGTCCGACGTCGAACGGACCGCGGCGCGCTGGGAGCGTGCCTGGCGCGACGGGGAGCCGTACGAGATAGAGTATCGCTTGCGCTCTGGAGTCGACGGTGAACATCGCTGGTTCTTGGCACGCGCGAATGCCGTCCGCGATGAATGCGGCCGGATCGTGCAGTGGTCGGGCACGTCGACGGACATCGACGAGCAGAAGCGGTTCGAGGAGCAGGTTCGTCGATACGCGGCGGAGTTGAAGGAGAGTCGGGCGGAGCTGACGCGCCTCGCGCGTCACGATGCGCTCACTGGACTCCCGAACCGGATGCTCTTCGAAGATCGACTGCAGCAGGCGCTCGTGAGCGCCGACCGGCACGGGCAGATGGTCGGTGTCTTCTTCATCGACCTCGACGGCTTCAAGCGAGTGAACGATACGCTCGGCCACCACACCGGGGACGCGTTGCTGTGCGAGGTCGCTCGTCGCCTCGCGACCGGACTGCGCGCGACCGATACGCTCGCACGACTCGGTGGCGACGAGTTCGTGGTGCTCGCATTGGAGATCGAGCGGCCCCACGACGCCATAGCGCTCGCGCGCAAGCTGCTCGCGCACGTCGCCGAGCCGTTCGAACTCGAGGGGGGTCGGGTCCGCATGTCGGCATCGATAGGGGTGAGCATCTATCCCCGCGACGCCGACGGCGCATCCACACTGCTGCGGCATGCCGACGTCGCGATGTACCGGGCGAAACAGAGTGGCAAGAACGACGCTCGCTTCTACGCCCCCGAGATGAACGCGAGTGCCCAGGAGCGGATGTCGATCGCCACGCGCCTCGACGGCGCGCTCGAGCGTGGCGAGATGTCGTTGCGCTTTCAGCCGCAGTGGGACACGCGCTCCCGGAGCGTCGACTCCTTCGAGGCGCTGCTCCGCTGGAACAACCCGGAGCTCGGTGAGGTGGCCCCCGAGCGATTCGTGCCCGTGGCCGAAGACAACGGCATGATCCTAGCGCTCTGTGAGTGGGTGCTCGACGGCAGCTGTCGCGAGGCCGTTCGCTGGTCGAAGGCCTCGGGACGCGCCGTGCGCGTGGCGATGAACGTCTCGCTCGTCCAGCTCGACCGTGACGATTTCGTGCCGATGGTGTCGCGCGCGCTCGACCGACACGCATTGCCGCCGCAGCAACTCGAGCTCGAGCTCACTGCGCGCATGGGAACCTACGACGTGCTCGCGGCCCACGGCAAGATGGCGGCGCTCCGCGAGCTCGGGGTGCGACTCACGATGGACGACTTCGGCACGCCGTACTCGACGATCGACCACGTCCTGCGTCTGCCGCTCGACGCTCTCAAGGTCGACCAGCGGATCGTGCACGATCTCGAAGACGCACCGCGCGAAGGGTCCGAACGCGTGATGCGGGCTCTGGTGGGCCTGGCGCACTCGCTCGGTCTGGACGTGGTGGCCGACGGCATCGAAACGGACGCGCAACGCCGTTCGGTGATCGAACTCGGTTGCGGCCGGCTCCAGGGCTACCTCCTCGGTGAGCCGATGCTCGCTGAAGAGGCAGGCGTGCTGCTGGGGGCAGAACCGGCCGGGGAGTGATCACGGTGGGTCCGAGTTCGACGTTCGTTTCGGATGTTTGGTGTGATAAGTCGTCCTATCAAACA
The DNA here is from genome assembly GCA_013697735.1 of Trueperaceae bacterium. Taxonomy (GTDB): domain Bacteria; phylum Deinococcota; class Deinococci; order Deinococcales; family Trueperaceae; genus SKWV01. Next base: position 33,340 of record JACCWH010000186.1, read on the forward strand.
CGGCGAACGGGGTAGACGATCGCACCCCAAGAGCCCCAACGAGCCGTGTCCGCGCGGTAGGCTCGCGCGGTGAAGCGCCTCCAGTTCCGCCGGCCCGACTCGTGGCGCATCATGCTCGCGCGACTCGTGCATCTGAACGTCGGCCTCGCGCTCTTCGGCGTGAGCATCTCGATGATGTTGCGCGCGCACGTCGGCGTCGGACCGTGGGACGTGTTCCACCAGGGGCTCGCGCTCAGGACGCCGATCACGATCGGGCAAGCGATGATCCTGGCTGGCCTTTCGCTGCTGGCGTTATCGATGCTCGTGGCGCGCGTCAAGCCCGGTATCGGCACGGTGGCGAACATGACGCTCGTCGGCATCTGGGTCGACGTGTTCATGGCGATGCCGCGGTTTCCCGAAGCGAGCGGCATCCTCGATGGCGCGGCCCTGTTCGGCCTCGGCCTCGTCCTGAACGGCGCCGCCACCGGCCTCTACCTCACCGCCGGACTCGGCGCAGGACCACGCGACGGTTTCGCCCTGGCGCTCTCGAAGCTGGCGAAGATTCCGGTACGCCGCGCCCGTACGCTGGTCGAGATCGTCGTCTGCACCACCGGTTGGCTGCTCGGCGGGACGGTGGGACTCGGCACCGTGGCGTTCGCACTCGCGATCGGCCCGCTCATGCAGACGAGCATGCGCCTCTTCGGCACGATCGAGGCTCGGTACGCCCGAACCGGTGAGAGCGTCGCCGCGCGGCGCGCCTTCACGCGCGTCGATGGGGTTCGTCGCTGACGCGACGGTCCCAGCGAATCCTCCTCGAGTACGACGTTCAATACGTCAGCTCGATCAGGCCGTTGCGCGTCACGCGGCCCGCTTCACCCACCGCAGCAGCCGCCCCTCGTCGTCCTCTCGTTCGTCGAGCGGCTCGAAGCCCGTCTTCTCCAGGACGCGGACCGAGGCGGCGTTGGTGACGAGGCACTCCGCCACCACCGACTCGACCTCGGGCCGCTCGAGGAGCCAGTCGACGAAGGCCGCCCCCGCCTCCGTGGCATAGCCCCGGTCGCGATCACCGAGGTTCGTCGCGTAGCGCACTTCGACGGCGCGCGCGGCGTCGGGGACGTCGAGGCAACCGATCTGGCCGACCGCCTCGCGGCGAGCACGATCGATCACGGTGCCGGTCCACGGTCGGGGCGCCTGCGGGTTGGCCCGCCGTCGCTCGAGTACGGCGCGGAGGTCGTCGAGGTCGCCGGGGAGCCATTCGGGTGGAAAGCGAACGGGTACGACGGCGGCATCGATCTCGAGATCGAGGAAGAAGTCGTCGAGGTCGATGCGACTCTCGAGTGCGGCGACGGGCGTCGCCACGATCCAGGTCCGATCGGTTGCGATCACGAAGTCGGGTCGACTCACGGCGGCTCCTCTCCCCTTCGCGCGAACGACGGCGCGGAGGTTCCTTCGGCGCCTACGGTACCCTCTCCTCCCCCACCCCGCGTCGACTCGCAACGCGGGGCACCACTCGCTGCCACCACGCGACGC
>JACCWH010000209.1 GCA_013697735.1 Trueperaceae bacterium
GCCGGGGACGCCTTGACACGGCCCCGGGCCGACCATATGGTACGTCAGTACTGTCGATTGTCGACAATGTCAGAGCGCGCCTGGGCGCCGTCACCGACGCAGCCTCTGGGCGACAGGGAGAGGATGCAGATGCCTGAGGCACCAGCGTGGCGGTTCCAGAAGCTGATCAAGCCGATGTTCGAGGTCCCGACCGGGCCGCGCCTGTTCAAGGGACGGGTCGTGACCGCCGTCGGTGACGAGGTCATCGACGACGGCTTCGTCTCGATCCGCGACGGCCGCATCGAGGCGGTCGGCCGTGCGGCTGAGCTCGGCGAGATCGCGTCGGACGTCGAAGTGGTGGAGATCCCAGGATCGACGATCCTCCCGGGGCTGATCAACTCACACGCGCACCTCGCCTGGGACGGCATCCACGACCTGGCGCGGCAGTCGCTCGACGACGGCCCCGAGATCAGCGCCTACAAGATCGCCGGGAACATGCTCATCAGCCTGCGCGCGGGCATCACGATGGTGCGCGACCTCGGCATGAACAAAACCAACCTGGTCGCCAAGCAGGCCGTCGAGCAGGGCATCTTCCCGGGTCCGCGCCTCCTGGTCACCGGCGAGTCGATCGTCCAGACCGGCGGGCACACCTACTGGTGCTGCCGTGAGGCGAGCGGCCCGGACGAGATTCGGCGCGCCGTGCGGGACCAGGTCCGCGCGGGCGCCGACCTGATCAAGATCATGGCCTGTCACGACCTGATCGAATTCACCGACGAGGAGCTCGCCGCCGTCATCGACGAGAGCCACCGCAACGGCCTCCCGATCACTGCCCACGCCACCTTCGACGCGTGCATCAAGCGGGTCGTGGAGGCCGGCATCGACGTGGTGGAGCACGGCGGATCGATGAGCGACGAGACCATCGCCCTGCTCGTGGAGCGCGGCGTGCCGATCGTGACCACCTTCGCGCCCGTCGTGATGCAGAGCCAGCCGGAGATCGCCCGGAAGTTCGCGATCCCCGAATGGAAGATCGCCGAGCGTCAGCGGGCGGTGGCCGACAAGAGTCGCTACGACGGCCTGGTGCGCGCCGCGGCCGCGGGCGTGACGATCGTGTTCGGGACCGACGCCGGCTCGCCCGCGGTCGGGCACGACGTGGTCGCCCCCGAACTCAAGTTCATGGTCGATCTCGGCGTGGTCAAAGACAACCTCGCCGCCATCCGCTCCGCCACCATCCTCGCGGCCGAGCTCAGCAAGATGGGTGACACGATCGGTTCGCTCGAGTCCGGCAAGGCGGCCGACCTCATCGTCGTCGACGGCGATCCCGTCGCCGACCTCGATGCACTCTCGCGCGTCGTGCAGACGTACGTCGCGGGCCGGAGGCTCGTCTGATGGCCGCCGGGAGCGCACGCGATCCGCTCGTCGCGCGGCGCGCCGCGCGCATCAAGGAGGAGGACGTCTCCTACCGCACGAAGATGCTCGAGATCGCCTCGGGCTTGAGCGACGTGATCGCCATGGGCCGCGGCGACCCCGACTTCCACACACCCGCACACATCGTCGAGGCCGCCAAGCGCGCCCTCGACGCGAACGAGCACCACTACACGCACCCCGCCGGGCTGGCGCCCCTGCGCGAGGCGATCGCCGATTCGCTCGGGCGCGAGTACGGCTTGTCGTACGACCAGGACGAGGTCGTCGTTACCGCTGGCGTCCAGGAGTCCATCATGCTCTGCATGCTGGCGCTCATCGAGGCGGGAGACGAGGTGCTGATCACCTCGCCGCGCTTCACGACCTACGACCAGGCCGTCGAGGCGTTCGGCGGCGTCCCCGTGCCCGTGCCGACGCACGAGCGCGACGACTTCGCCCTCATGCCCGCCGAGATCGAGGCGCGCATCACGCCCCGCTCGAAGGTGCTGGTGCTCGTGAGCCCCAACAACCCGACGGGCGCCGTTACGCCGCCGTCCGTCATCCGCGAGATCGCCGCGCTGGCCATTCGGCACGACCTGATCGTCATCAGCGACGAGATCTACGCCGCGCTCATCTACGAGGGGGCGGAGCACCTCTCCATCGCCCGCGTCGACGGGATGCGCGAACGCACCATCGTGCTCAACGGCTTCTCGAAGGTCTACGCGATGACCGGTTGGCGTGTTGGCTACCTCGCAGCGCCCAAGGCGTTCGTGCGCTCCATCGTCGATCCGCGCCACATGCTCAGCATCAACACCTCCACGCCGTCGCAGTTCGCGGCGCTCGCGGCGCTCACGGGCCCGCAAGACGCCGTGACGGAGATGCGCAACGCCTACGCCCAGCGCAGGGCCCTGCTCATGCGGTCGATGGACGCGCTCGGCCTCACCTACGGGTTCCCGGGCGGCGCGTTCTACCTCTACACGAACACGTCCGGGACCGGCATGAAGGCGCCGGAGTTCTGCGAGACCCTCCTGCGCGAGGGGCGAGTGCTGCTCTTCCCGGGGAGCCTCTTCGGTGACGACAGCGACCTCTACACGCGTGTCAGCTACCTCCAGCCCCTTCACCGCATCGAGGAGGCGATGGCGCGCTTCGCGGACGTCGTCGAGCGCCACCGCGCGCGCGCCTAGCGGCCGCGCTCGTCGAATCGGGTGGAGGAGCTGCTCAGAGGGCCAGGATCCGCTCCAGCGGCGCGTGCTCGGCCTGGAAGCGGCTCGGGACCTCGACGCCGTCGTCGGTGACGATCATGGAGTTGATCGTGCGGTAGCCGTCGGTGCCGGGCCGGTAGATGCCGGGCTCGTTCGAGAACACCATCCCCGCCTCGATCGGCGTATCGCCGCCGGGTGCGAGCCACGGGCTCTCGTGCCCCTGGATCCCCATCCCGTGGCCGATGCGGTGGCGGATAGCGTCGCCGAGTCCGGCGGCCCGCAGCTCCGCGAGGCCGCGCTCGTTCACCTCGTCGCCGCGCGCGCCCGGCCGGCAGGCGAGGGCGGCGGCGCGGTCGCAGGCGTCGGCGGCGAGGAGGCAGCGGCGCTGATCGGCGCTCGGCTCGCCGAATACGAAGGTCGATCCGCTCTCCGCGTGGTAGCCGCCGATGGCGACGCCGATCCCGGCGATCAGTACGTCACCGCGCTGCGGGACGCGGAGGCTGGTCCGGCCGTGTGGCAGCGCCGCACGCGGGCCGGTGTGGAGGGTGCCGACGACCCGCGTAGTGGTGCCGGCGAAAGCGCGGCCGAGCACGACCTCCATGTCCGCCTCCGTCGCCGCGAGCGCCGCCTGCAGGATGTCGATCTCGCTGCCACCCTGCCGGGCGATGTCGCCTGCCTCGTCGAGCACGTGCTCGAGGCAGCGATCGGCGAAGCGCGCCGCGGCGCGCACCAGCGCGAGCTCCGCGGGCGTCTTGATCCAGCGCAGCCGCTCGACCGCGTCGCACGGCCGCACGTCGGCCCCCGAGGCGCGCAGCGACTCGGCGATCCGCCAGTCGAGGGCGTCGACGCCGAGGCGCGCGACGCCGCAGCGCCCGACCATCCACGCCACGGGGTGGGTCTCGCCGGGGAACTCCTCGTACGTCTCGACGTGCGCCACCCAGCCCTCCTGGGCGTGCTCGCGCTCGAGCAGCGGAACGAACAGCGTCGGCTCGCCCTCGAGGGGCACGAAGAGGCCGACGGGCCGCTCCGACGGGCTGTGGAAGAAGCCGCTCAGATAGATCACGTCGTGCAGGTCGAGGCAGAGCAGGCCATCGAGGCCGGCGTCTCGCACGGCCGCGCGGGTGGCGGCGACGCGGGCGCGGTAGAAGCTCTCGGTGAGAGGTGCGGGTCGATCCGTGGGCACGATGGGCCTCCTCGTGGGAGCTGTTGCACGAACGACCCATAGTGTTACATTGTCGACAATCGATTGTTGCGCGCCGCTGTGACGTTCGATCCCGAAGGAGACGGTTGACGTACCGATGTCCGATCCAGGAGCGACACAATCTGCCGTACAGCCTCCGCTCGGGGCGATCAGCAACCTCCCTCTCGGGGAGCGGATCGCCGGACAGGTGCGCGAGATGATCCTGAACGGAGACCTCGAGCCGGGCGCGGCGCTCGTCGAGATCGCGCTGGCCTCGAGCCTCGGTGTCAGCCGCGCTCCCGTGCGCGAGGCCCTGCGCATCCTCAGTCACGACGGCCTGGTCGAGACGGTCCCGTACCGAGGCACGACGGTCCGCGGGCTGAGCCGCCGAGACGTCGAGGGGCTCCGCGAGATCCGGACGCTGCACGAGGGGTTCGCGATCCATCGCATCGTGCGCGCCGGCCGCCACACGGACCTCGGCGACCTCTCGGCCCTCTGCGACGAGATGGACCGCATCGCACCGAGCGGCGACCTGCGCGCGCTCAACCTCGTCGACGAACGCTTCCACCGGTCGCTGATCGAGCGCGCCGAGCACGACCTGTTGACGTCGTTCTGGCGCACCATCGCCATGCAGGTCAGGCAGGTGATGGCGCTGCGAAACCGGCGAATCGCCGACGCTGGGATCATCGCCGCCAACCATCGCCGCATCTTGGAGGCCGTCGTCGCGGGCGACGCCGACGGCGCCGCCCTGCTCCTCGAGGAGCACGTCGCCGACGATCCCGGCACCGTGTTGGCCTCCTGGTCAGACGGCGATACCGCCTGATGGCCACGGTGCTGATCACCGGCGCCGGCGGATTCGTCGGTCGCCACATCGCCGCTTCGCACGCCGCCCACGGCGACCGCGTGCTCCTCGTCGACCGGGCCTTCGACGCCGAACTCGTCGACGCGTGGCGGGGCCGCGACGCGGCGTTTTTCCGCGCGGACGCCGCCTCGTTCGGTGAGCACGTGCGCGAGGGCGTCGACGCAATCGTGCACGCCGCGGCGGTCACCGCCCACCCGGCCGAGATCGGCCTGACCTCCGAGGCGTACCTGGAGCAGGAGGTCGGCACCGCGCTGGCCGCACTCAGCTGGGCCGAGGAGCATCAGGTCGGCCGTCGCCTGCTCCTCAGCTCGGGTGGCGTCTTCGCCGGCAGCGACGCGGAGATCTTCGACGAGGAGACGCCCGTGCACCCCGCGAGCCACTACGCGCTCGCGAAACACCTCATCGAGCAGGTCGTGGCAGCGTCGCGGGCGATCGACGGCCGCGACGCCGTATGCGTCCGGCTCGGTGACGTGTTCGGGCCCGAGGAGCGCCCGCGGGGCACGCGGCCGCGCGTCAGCACGCTGCAGCGTCTCCTCGACGAGGCGCGCGGCAGTGGCGTCGTGATGCCGACCGCGGGGGCACCCCGTCGAGCGTGGAGCTTCGCCCCCGACCTGGGCGAGGCCGTGCACGCGCTCGTGCACGCGGAGCGCCCCGCGCACGCGCTCTATCACCTGTCGTCCGACACGCTGCTCGACGAGTGCGCCCTCGCGGCCGAGATCGTGCGCGTGGTCCCGGGCGCTCGAGTCGTCGAGCGGCCGTCGTCCTCCGCCCCGGCACGCCCGCGCGGGCGCTTCGTGGCGGATCGTTTCCGTGAGGAGTTCCCGATGCACACCTGGACACCCTTTCCTGAGGCCTTGAGGCGCTGCGCCGCCATGGCGTCCGCGCCGGGAGCGTCGGCGTGAGCGCCCTGCGGATGGTGCTCGTCGGCCTCGGCGCCCGCGGTCGGTACTGGGCTCAGGTGATGCACGCCGAGAGCGCGTGCGAGGTCGTCGCCTACGTCGACCCCTCTGCCGACGCCGTCGCGTCTGCTTGCACCACGTTCGGGGAGCGCCCCACCTTCGCCTCGCTCGAGGAGGCGCTAGCCACCTTCGACGATCTCGACGCCCTCGTGCTCGCCACGCCACCCTCGGGGCGCGAAGCGCAGCTCCGCTGCGCTGCGGAGCGCAAGCTCCCCGTGTTGGTCGAGAAGCCCCTCGCGCTCGACCTCGCCGAGGCGGCCCGGTACGTCACCCTGATGGAGGAAGCCGGCGTACCCCTCATGGTCGGCCTCAACTTCCGCTACCTCGCCGTGACGATGGAGCGCATGCGCCTCTACCGCGAGAACGCGGTCGGCTCGCCGGAGTTCACGCGCTTCACGTACGAACGCTGGCGCGACGGGTACCGCCCGGGCATCAACCGCTACCCGCTCACGATGGAGCACCCGATGCTCTGGGAGCAGTCGATCCACCACTTCGACCTCCTGCGTTACGTCTACGAGAGCGAGCCCGTGCAGGTCGCATGCCGCGCATGGAACCCCTCGTGGAGCATGTACGCCCACGAGACGAACGTGTCGGCGCTCTTCACGTTCGAGAGCGGCATGAGCGCCACCTACCAGGGGCTGTGGCAGAGCGGCTGGGTCACGCCGGGCTTCGAGTGGCGCACGGACTGCACCGAGGGTGTGGTCACACAGTTCGACCAGTTCGGAGAGCTCGCTTACGCGCGGCGCGAGCAGGCCGAACTGACCGACGTGCCGCTCCCGGCCCACGAGATCTGGGTCACCGAGACCGCCGGCCTGCTCCGCGCCTTCGTGCGCACGGTGCAGGAGGGCGCGCCGCTCGAGTGCAGTGGCCGCGACCACCTCGGCTCGCTCGCCATGGTCCAGGCCTGCATCGAAGCGAGCCGCGACGAGAGGGTTGTGCACGTGGCCGACGTGCTCGCCGCCGTACCCGGTGGCCACCTCCCGTGACGCACGCACTCCTCCACCGCATTCTCCTGCCCCTCATGTCATGGGGGCTCCCGCTGTGACAGACTTCACGTTCCGCAGCGCTTCGGCGCTGAGAAAGGGGGCTCGCGCGACGCCGCCCAAGGGGGGGCACCATCCCGAGCTTCGTCCGCACCGCCCGCACGGCCCGCACCACCCGCCCGAACTGCACGACCATCTCAGGAGGCACAGCATGCGCATTCGTTCACTGATCGCCGTCGCGACGCTCGCCCTAGCGCTCAGCTTCCAAGCTGCCGCCCAGGCGCCCGACGCGAACACGCTCGTCATCGCACAGAGCGTCGACGCCAGCACCATGGATCCCGCCGACATCAGCTCGCGCCCCGGCGCGAACGTCGCCGCCCACCTCTGGGGCGCGCTGGTACGCACGACGTCCGACGGCGAACTCCTCCCGTACCTGGCCGAGAGCTGGACCGTGGCCGACGACGGCCGCGAGATCACCTTCCGTCTGACCCCCGGCCTGACGTGCCACGACGGCGAGGCCCTGACCGCCGCCGACGTCGCGTACTCGTTCAACCGCGCTGCCGACCCCGAGCTCGCCTTCACGGGGAACACCCCGGGCTTCATCTTCTCGTCGCTCGGCTTCGTAGAGGCGCGTGCCGACAGCGACCTCGACGTCACGATCGTGATGAACCAGCGCAACTCGATCGCCCTCGGCCTCATCGGCGAGGTCTACATACACTGCCAGGACTCGTACGAGGCGATGAGCCGCGACGACGCCGCCAACACCCCCGTCGGTTCCGGTCCCTACCGCTTCGTCGAGTGGATCAAGGACGACCGCATGGTGATCGAGCGCGTCGCCGACTTCCCCTTCGCCGCCGATGGCTTCGACCGCATCGTTTGGCGCGTCATCCCCGAGGCCTCCACCCGCGCGGCCGAGCTCATGGCCGGCAACGTCGACATCATCGCCAACGTGTCGCCCGATCAGGCGACGACCATCGAGAACAGCGGCCGCGCGAACGTGCAGGCAGTCGCCGGCACGCGCCGCATCTACGTCGGCTTCAACCTTCGCGACGACTTCGCCGCCGCCAGCGAGGGTGGCGCCGCCATCCAGAGCACGCTCGTCCGTCAGGCGCTGAACCACGCCGTGGACGTCGAGACCATCTGCTCGCAGCTGCTCGGCACCGACTGCACCCGCGCCACCGGCATCGTCAACCCGCCGAACGCCCACCCGACCCTCGAGCCGTACGCCTTCGATCCCGAGCGTGCGGAGCAGCTGCTCGACGAGGCCGGCTACCCACGCGGCGCCGATGGCGTCCGGTTCTCGATCGTGCTGCAGTCGCCCAACGGTCGCTACCTCAACGACGCCAACGTGGCGCTCGCCGTCGGCCAGTACCTCTCCGACGTCGGTGTCGAGACGGACGTGCAGCTGCTCGACTTCGCCTCCGTCTTCGTGCCACTCATCCGCGCCAAGGACGCCGGCCCGCTCTTCCTGCTCGGCTCGGGCGGCGCTACCTGGAACCCGCTGTACGACATGGCTGACCTCTCGGCCGTCGGCGCCGGCACCAACTACACCAGCTGGGAGAACGACGGCTGGTTCAGCGGCTGGGCCCGCCTCGCCGCCACCACCGATCCGGTCGAGGAGCGCGCGATCATCGACGAGATGCTCGAAGTGTTCTACAACGACCCGCCCTGGCTGATGATGTACTTCCAGCCCGACTTCTACGGCGTGAGCACGCGCATCGACTGGCAAGCGCGTCGCGATGAGAAGGTCCTCGTGGCCGAGGCGACGCTCCGCTAAGGCCCTCCCCTGGGGTCG
>JACCWH010000211.1 GCA_013697735.1 Trueperaceae bacterium
CCCCGGCGGGAGCAAGCGCGCGACGTTCAGCGCGGCCGCGCGAACACCTGCGTCCAGTAGCCTCCCTCGTGGCCGACCCCGAGATGGACGAAGCGGTCGTGCATCACGTTGGCGCAGTGCCCGGGGCTCCCGATCCACCCCGCCACCACGGCCTCGGGCGAATCGAATCCCGAGGCGACGTTCTCCCCCACGGTCGACCAGCCGTAGCCTCGGCGCGTGACCCGATCCCCCACCGAGCTCCCGTCGGCACCGGTGTGCGAGATCCGGCCGCGGGCGCGCATCTCGCTCGTGTGCGCCTGCGCGACGGCCGTGAGGCGCCCCTCGAGCGAGAGAGGACCGGACGCGGGGAACCACCCACGTGCTCCACAATCGGTGGGCGACGAACGAGCCTGGTTCACGAGCTCGAGCATGCGCACGTGCTCGGTCGAAAAGGCCGGCTCCGGCACCGTCGTCGCTCGTGGACCACCGCACGCCACTATCGACACGATCGCCGCAACGATGAGCACACCCCATGAGGCGCGTCCGCGCGCGCTCAGGTGCGCACCGCCCCGTCCATCCACACGAGCACCTCGTCCGCGGGCATCGGCCGACCGATGCGGTACCCCTGCGCCAGGTCGCATCCGAGCGTGCGCAAGAAGGCGAACGTCTCTTCGTCCTCGACGCCTTCCGCGGTCACGCGCAGGCCGAGACCATGCCCGAGGCTCACCATCGCTCGGATGATGGTGCGCGACTCGACCGACCGCATCGCGCCCATCACGAATTGTCGGTCGATCTTGATCTCGGAGAAGGGCTGACGCGCGAGCTGCACGAGCGTCGAGTGGCCGGTCCCGAAGTCGTCGATCGACAGGAGCAGGCCCTTGATGCGGAAGCGCGTGAGTACGTCGAGGGCGGTCACCTGATCGCCCGTAGAGCTCGTTTCGGTGAGCTCGAGGATCAAACGTGTGGTGTCGATCCCGGCGTCGCGACACCGGCGCTCGATGCGGTCCGCTAGCCCCATGTCGCCGAGGGAGAGCGCCGAGAGGTTCACCGACATCGTGAGCGACGAGTCACGATAGTTCGTGGCGAGGAAGGCGAGCGACCCCTCGACCATCTGGTCGGTGAGTTCGTCGATCATGCGCTCGGATTCCGCAAGGGGGATGAACTCGCTCGGCGCGATGATGCCCGCTTCCGGGTCGCGCCAGCGCGCGAGCGCCTCGAACCCCGCCACCGCACCGGTGCTACAGAAGACCTTCGGTTGGTAGGCGATTTCGATACGGCGGTGGAGCAGCGCCTCGCGCAGCGCCGACGACGAGACCGTCGGACGAGGTGCGACGTCGTTCCCGCGACCGCCGGTATGGGCCGTGGCCCCCACTTCGAGCAGGGCGCGGAGGTCGGCGGGGCGGAACGGCTTCGGGAGGTACCCGGCGATGGTGAGCCCGTGCTCCAGCGCGGATCGCTCCGCGGACTGCAGGACGCGCTTATCGAGCCCGCTGGAGATGATGACGATCCCCTCGTACCCACGGACGGCGAGCCGCCGCAGTACCTCGATACCGTCGACGTCGGGCATGCTGAGATCGAGCGTCACGTGACTCGGCGACCAGGAGTCGAGCGCCACGAGAAAGTCCTCGTACCGCGTGGTGACGCGTGCCTCCATGCCAGCGCCCTCGACGATCATGCCGATCGTCGCGCCTACGGCGGCGTCGTCGTCGAGCACCAGAACACGACGGACGGCGCTCGTGGCACTCACGGTTGGGAACCGCCGAGCGACCGAAGCGCGTGTGGTGAGCGGGCGTAGCGTGCGGATGCGCGAAGCAGGTCGGTGTGCACGTGAAGATACAATATCCGCGGTGATCGACATCCGCTGTGACTGGCGCGGACGCGAGCGCTCGACGTGCGGTCGCATACATCTGGGCTCAGAACGGCTCGGAGCGTCTCGGGAAGGTGTTCACGGCGAAGCGAGCTTGGTAGCGTGTCGACATCACCATGCCCCCCATCACCATGCGCCTCAATCCCACCGTAGTGCACACGCCCAAGGCCCCGACCGGCATCCGGGGTCTCGACACCGTGATGGGTGGTGGCGTGCCCTCGGGCCGCACCACCCTCTTGGAGGGCGGGCCGGGCATGGGAAAAACGGTCCTTGCGCTGCAGACGCTCGTCCACGGCGCTCGCGCTCACGGCGAACCGGGCATCTTCGTCGCCTTCGAAGAGCACCCCGAGCGCATCGTGCGCAACGCCGAGAGCTTCGGCTGGGACCTCTCGTCACTCGAGGGCGATCGTCTCGCCTTCCTCGACGCTCGGCCCGACACGGACCTGATCCAATCGGGCGCGTTCGATCTCGGTGGCTTACTCGCCGTTCTCGGCGCGCGGACGAAGCGGATGGGCGCGAAACGAATCGTGTTCGACGCCCTCGACGTGGTGCTGGCGCTGATGCCCGACGCCCGCAGCGTGCGGCGCGAGGTCTACCGCCTGCACGACTGGCTGCTCGCGAACGAGCTCACCGCCATCATCACCACCAAAGCGGCTCGCACCGCCGGCGACGCGAACGAGGCCGCGAGCTTCATGCAGTTCATGGTCGATTGCGCGATCGTCCTCGGCCACGATCTCGTGCAGGGCGTGTCGCAGCGTCACCTTCGGGTCGTGAAGTACCGCGGCTCGAGCTTCCTGGAGAACGTCCACCCATACGTGATCGGACCAGAGGGCTTCGAGGTCGCTCGGACCGACACCGACAAAGACTCCCAGGCACGTATCTCCACGGAGCGCCTGTCGACCGGCGTCTCACGCCTCGACACCATGCTCGGCGGCGGCTACTTTCGTGGCGCCGCGATCCTCGTGACGGGCGCCCCCGGCACGGCCAAGACCACGCTGAGCGGGGCGTTCACGCTGTCGTCGTGCGAACGGGGCGACCGAACGATCTTCGTGAGCTTCGACTCCCCGCCCGCCGAAATCGTGCGCAACCTCGCGTCGGTCGCGATCGACCTGGCGCCGCACGTCGCGGCCGGAACGCTCAAGGTGGTGGCCGCGCACGCGCTGCGGGGCAGCGCCGAGTCGCATCTGCTCTACATCGAGCGCTTGGTCGAGGAGCACGGCGCGCGCTGCCTCGTGATCGACCCGGTCTCCGCGCTCGGCAAGAGTGGGAACGACAAGGTCTCCCGCTCCGTGGTCGAGCGACTCGTCGAATGGTGCAAGCACGTGGGCGTCACACTCATGTGCACCAGCCTCATCGACGTTGAACACCGCGACGCCGAGGGGACGCCCATCCAGATCTCTACCATCGCGGACACCTGGATCCACCTCGACTACCTGGTGCGCGGCGGCGAGCGCAACCGCACCCTGTCGATCGTCAAGTCTCGTGGCACCGAGCACTCCAACCAGGTGCGTGAGTTACTCCTCTCCCACGGCGGCGTCACACTCGCCGACGTCTACGTCGCCGGCGGCGAGGTCCTCATGGGCACGCTCCGCTTCGAGCGCGAACGAGCCGAGCGCCAAACGACCCACGAGCGCGAGGAAGACCAGGAGCGGTCGAAGCGGCTCCTGGATGTGGAGACGGCCGAGCTCGGCGCCCGCTTGGAGATCCTGCGGACCCAGCTCGCGCTCAAGGAGCGCGAACGCCGAGCACTCGACGCGGCTGGCGACGAGGACGTCGACCGCCACTCCGCGGGCCTGCGCAGCGTGCACGATCTGCGTGGTGGTGATCGCATGACGACCGACGGCGGTGGCTCGGATGGCTGACGCGGGCGACGACCACTCGGTACGCCTGCGACTCTACGTCGCCGGCGAGGGCCCGAACTCGCGCCAGGCCCGCGAGAATCTCCGGGTGATCTGCGAGGCGCATCTCGCCGGTCGGCACGTGATCGAGGTGCTCGACGTCTTCGAAGAGCCAGAGCGAGCCCTCGACGATGGCGTCTACCTCACACCACAACTCCTCGTGCTCGTGCTCCCACCGGCGACGCCACGGACGGTCGTGGGCAACCTCAGCGAACGCGAGGTGGTGCTTCGGGCGCTCGGCGTCTCCGACGGCGTCGCGTGACCACCGCGGGTCGGTCGTTCGCGCACGACGAGGTCGCCCGTCTCGTGCAGACGCTGGACGAGACGCAGGAGCGGCTCGACGAGCTCACCGGGGGCCAGGTCGACGCCGTCACCGGCGCGGGCGGCGCGCCCCTACTCCTCCGCGCCGCGCAGGCGCGCCTCCGACAGCAGGAGAGCGAGGGTCGCGCGTTCGCAGCGACGCTGAGCGGCATCCTCGACGCCTTGCCGGCGAACGTCGCGCTCCTCGACGGCGATGCCACGATCGTCGCCGTGAACGCGGCGTGGCGCCGCTTCGGACACGCAGGCGGCCTCGCCGATGCCAAGGCGGCGGTCGGATCGAACTACCTCGACATCTGTGATGTGGCGACGGGCGACGGCGCGGACGACGCAGCGGCCGTCGCGATCGGCATCCGCAGCGTGCTCGCGGGGCGCGCCGAGGAGTTCTCCGTGGAGTATCCCTGCCACGGCCCAACGACGCCTCGCTGGTTCCGCGTCATGGTCGCACCCGTCGGCACGAGGGGAGGCGAAGGCGGGGTCGTCGTCATGCACGTCGACGTCAGCCAGCGCCGGCTCGCGGAGGAGTCGCTGCTGGAGAGCGAGCGCGGCTTCAAGCGCCTCTTCGACCACAACCCGCAGCCGATGTGGGTCGAGGATGTGGACACCACGCGTTTCGTCGCCGTGAACAAGGCAGCCGTTCGCCACTACGGCTTCACCACACGCGAATTGCTCGAGATGCGCGTGAGCGACCTCCTCGCCCCTACGTCCGAGGTCGCATCGGCGTCCGCCCCTGCTCGCGACGCCTCGGAGGGTGTGCGGCAGGCACGTCATCGCGTCAAGGGGGGCCGGGAGATCGACGTCGAGGTGTCGTCGCAGCGTCTCGACTTCGGCGGTCGCGCCTCGAGGCTCACCATCGCGGCCGACGTGACGCGACGCACCGAGGCCGAGGCACACCGAGCGCGGAGCACGTCGTTGCTGCGCATCGCCGGCAAGCTCGCGCACGTCGGCGGCTGGGCGCTGACGATCGCTGGGTACGTGGTGGAGTGGTCGGAGGAGGCAGCGCTCATCATGGGTCGCTCCGCCGAGGCGCCGCCGGAATACCACGACATGCTCGCGCTATTCGCGCCGGACTCGCGAACGCAGTTCCAAACAGCCCTACACGCGTGTGCGCGCGCCGGAACGCCCTTCGACCTCGAGCTCCAGGTGCCCGGGGCCGGGAGGGGCCGTGTCGTGCGCAGCATCGGTGAGGCGCAGCGCGACTCGGCCGGACGCGTGACACGGATCCTGGGAGCACTGCACGACATCACCGAGCGTCGGCTGCTCGAGGAGCAGGTGCACCAATCGCAGCGCCTCGAGAGCGTAGGCCAACTCACCGGCGGCATCGCGCACGACTTCAACAACATGCTCACGGTGATCGCCGGGAACGCGGAGCTGCTCGCCGAGCGCGTGAGCACGGACGAGCGCAACCGGCTCCTCGTCACGATGATCGGCGATGCGGCGCGACGCGGCGGCGAACTCACGCAACGCCTCCTGGCGTTCGCACGACGACAGCCGCTGGCGCCGCGCCCCACCGACGTCGACGACCTCGTCGCAGGCATCGACACGCTCCTTCGCCACAGCCTCGGCGAGGGAGTGGATCTGGTCGTGCGCCGCTCGCACGCCCTGTGGCGGACGAACATCGATCCGCACCAACTCGAGAACGCGATCGTGAACCTGGCCCTGAATGCCCGCGACGCGATGCCGAGTGGAGGGCGGCTGCTGATCGAGACGGCGAACCTCACGGTCGATCGCTCGGTTGCGGAGCGGGCGGTCGACCTCGTTCCGGGCGAATACGTTCGCCTCTCGGTCCTCGACACGGGGACCGGCATCGATCGTGACCACCTCGAGCACGTCTTCGAGCCGTTCTTCACCACGAAGCCAGCCGGCAAGGGGACGGGTCTCGGGCTCAGCATGGTCTATGGCTTCATCAAACAGTCGAACGGGCACATCACGATCGACTCGAAACCGGGCGAAGGGACGACGCTCGAAATGTATCTCCCGCGGTCACTCGACCCGCTCGCGCTCCGCACGCCCGATGCCCGCACCGCGAGCGCCCGAGGGGGCGACGAGACCATTCTCGTGGTCGAGGACGATGAGCTCGTTCGCCGCTTCGCCCACGAACAACTCGTGGGGTGCGGCTACCGAGTGCTCTGCGCCACCAATGCGGCGCAGGCACTCGAGACGATTGCAGCGGACGGGCACGTCGCGCTCCTCTTCACCGACGTCGTGATGCCGGGCGGCATGAACGGCGCACAGCTCGCGGAGGAGGCGCGGCGCGCGTGGCCACAGCTGCGGGTGCTCTTCACGAGCGGCTACTCCGAGGGCGCCTTCGACGATGACGACGGGCTCGCCGCCGGCGTCCACCTACTGCCGAAGCCGTATGCGCGCGACGAGCTCCTGCACCAGGTACGCATCGCGCTCGACGCTCGCTGAGGCACGCGCCGAGCGCGCTAGCGTACGTAGAAGGGAGGCGGCTCCATGCCGAGGAGCCGCAGGTAGACGTACCCTTGGCCGCGGTGGTGGATCTCGTTGTCGATGAAGTAGAGCAGTGTCGAGACCACGGGCTCGCTGCGTCCCGGGATCGGTGCGTCGACCTCCAGGAAGCGCTCGGGCGGCACCTGCGGGAGCGTCTCGGCGATGGCGGCGTCGGCTTCGTCGAACGCTACGAGCAGCTCGGCCTTCGACACCTCGACGTCGCCTCCCCCCCGTCCGAAGTGCCACGAACCATCGAGCGCGCCCTCGACGACGGGCTTCGTGAGCGCGATCACCTCGAGCATCATCGCTCCGAACGAGCGCATGTCGGTGGGGGTGAACCCGAAGAGGTCGCGCTCGGCGAACGCCTCGATGGTGCGCCGCGTGAGACGGCGGTGCCCGCGCCAGTGGGCGAGCAGCGCTTCGGGCGTGAGTGCGGTGTCGGCCATGATGGGACCTCCTCGTGCGCCTCTCGTGCGTCGGAGACGCGAGCGGCCGCAGGCAACGGTACGCTACCCCAGCGCTGGCATCGGTAGACTCGACCGCATGAATCGAACGGTCGCGGGCGTGTTCTGGATCGTGCTCTATCTCTTCGTGGTGCTCGCTCCGCTCTTCCTCATGATGATCCGACCGACGCCACCGGAGCGCTCCTTCTGGGTGGAAGTGTCGCTCGGTCTCGGCTTCGTGGGCCTCGTGCAGATCGCCGTGCAGTTCGCCCTGATCGCGCGCTTTCCGGAGTTCACGGCCCCCTACGGCATCGACCTGATCCTGCGCTACCACAAGCAGATCGCAGTGGTCGCGATCGTGCTGCTCGTGGCGCACCCGATCATCCTGGTGATCGACCAACCCAGCCGAATCGGCATGCTGAACCCGCTCGGCGGCTCCTGGGCGACCCGCACCGGAAACTGGGCGCTCTACACGCTGCTCTTGCTCGCGGTGCTATCGCTCTTTCGCAAGCAGATCAAGCTCAACTACGAACTCTGGCGCGTGACGCACGCCCTGCTCGGCGTAGCGGCCGTGGTCCTCGCGCACGTGCACGTCAACCTGGCGGGGCGGTACACCGAGACGCCGTGGAAGGAGGTGGTCCACCTCACCGTGACGCTCTTCCTGCTCTTCCTCTTCGGCTACCTGCGCTTGGTGAAGCCGGCGATGCAGCGCCGCCACCGCTACCGCGTGGCCGAGGTGCGGCGTGAACGCGGTAGTACCTGGTCGCTGGCGCTCGAGAGCGTGGGCCACGAGGGTCTGCGCTTCTCCCCCGGCCAGTTCGCCTGGATCAAGCTCGGTGGCTCGCCCTACAAGATGGAGGAGCACCCGTTCTCGTTCAGCTCGAACGCGAACGACCACGGACGCATCGAGTTCGGCATCAAGGAGCTCGGCGACTTCACGAGTCGCATCGGCGACCTGCCCGTCGACACGGTGGCCTACGTCGACGGCCCCCACGGCAACTTCTCGATCGACGTCGACCCTGCCGCCGGCTACGTCTTCCTGGCGGGGGGCGTCGGCATCACCCCGTTCATGAGCATGCTCCGGACGATGGCCGAGCGCCGCGACAAGCGGCCCGTCCTCCTCCTCTACGGCGACAAGGCGTGGGACGCCATCGCCTTCCGCGAGGAGGTCGAGGCGCTCCGCGACCGACTCGCCCTCGACGTGGTCTTCGTCCTCGAGGAGGTGCACGACGGTTGGGAGGGCGAGACGGGCTTCATCGACGCCGACATGATCCGACGCCACCTCCCCGAGGAGGGGATCGAACGCCTCTACTTCGTCTGCGGCCCCGAACCGTTGCTCGTGGCAGCGGAAGCGGCGATCCTGGAGACCGGCGTGCCCCTCGAGCACATACGCTCCGAACGCTTCGACCTCGTCTGACGATCAAACGCCGCTGCCGCCGGGGTCGCCTCGGCCGAGAGGACTCACGTGCGTCACGTCTACACGAACCGTGCGACCTACGTCATCGCCACGCTGCTCATAGCGTCGGTCTTGCTCTTCGGCTGGCTCCGTACGCGGGGGGTGGTGATCGAGACCGAGAACGACACCGCCCGGAGCGTGATCGCCGTGCTCACGATGGGATCGTCGTGACCTCGTCCTCCATCGCGGGGTCGTAGGCGCCGCTTCGCGCCGCGGCGGCCAGTCGCGCACGGTGCAAGAACGCCTCCTGAGCGGCGCGCGCGTTTTCCGCGCGACCTCCCCACGCTGCCTGCGGCGCCGCCTGGAGGCCGCGACCGTAGGAGAACGTCAGTTCCCACGGGGCACCGACCTTCGCGGCTTCGCGATTGATCGCGTCGAGGTTCGCGGTCGCCTCGGCGTCGCTCTGACCCCCGGAGAGGAAGGCGATTCCGGGGACCGCCACCGGCACGGTGCGAGCGAAGCAGCGGATCGTGTGCGCCGCCACCGACGCGGGATCGGCGCGCTCGCGCGCCTCGGTTCCGGAGACGACCATGTTCGGCTTGAGCACCATCGCATCGAGCTCGACGCCGTGCTGCGCCAACTGCGCGAACACTTCCCGCAGCGTGATCTCGGTGACCTCGAAGCACTCGTCGATTCCGTGCGGTCCATCCATCAGCACCTCCGGCTCGACGATCGGCACCAGCCCGACCTCCTGGCAGAGGGCGGCGTAGCGCGCGAGGGCGTGGGCGTTGACGTCGATGGCGTAGCCGCTCGGCGTGTCGTCGCCGATGTGGATCACGGCGCGCCACTTCGTGAAGCGCGCGCCGAGCGTGCGGTACTCCTGCAGGCGCTCGCGCAGCCCGTCGAGCCCTTCCGTGACGGTTTCGCCGGGGGCGAAGGCGAGCGGCTGGGCGCCGGCGTCGACCTTGATGCCCGGAATCACGCCCTGCGCCACGAGGTGCTCGACGAGCGGCGTGCCGTCGGCGCCGCGCTGGCGGATCGTCTCGTCGAAGAGGATCACGCCACTCACGTACTCCGCCATCCCGGGCGTGCGGAAGAGGAGCTCGCGGTAGTCGCGCCGGTTCGGTTCGGTGTTCTCGACGCCGATCGCGGAGAAGCGCTTCGCGATCGTGCCGGTGCTCTCGTCGGCTGCGAGGATGCCCTTCCCCGGAGCGACCATCGCTCTGGCAGTGGCGCGGAGGTCGGGTGTGTCGTTGACGGGGGTGGTCATGGTGCTCCCTTCGGGGCTCGCCGGGTCGGCGTCGATCGGTGCCGCCATGATAGGGGAGTCTTGCCCGCGACGACCGTACGGACGCAGGCGCGAGTGTCGTACGCGTCACCGCCGACGAGCGGATCCGTCGGCACGTAAACGCCGCCGTGTGGTGAGCGTGCTCAGCCGTCGCTCGGGACCCTGAGCCGCGCGCGCGTCCCGCTGCCGTTCGCGTGCGCGAACTCGAGCGTGCCGCCGTGCGCCTGGGCCACCGCCCGCACCACGCGCAGGCCGAGCCCGCGCCCCTCGGCATGCGGGCGCATGCCCGAGCCGGTGTCGTCGACCTCGAGGAAGGCGCCGTCCCTGTCGACGCCCGTGCGGATGACGATGCCCCCTCGCGCCGTGGCGCGCAACGCGTTCGACATGAGGTTGTTGATCGCCTGGTCGAGCAGTCGAGCGTCGCCGAGCACGGGGGCCGAGGCGGTGTCGAGGTCGAGCGTGAGGCCCCCCTCGAGCGCGAGCGGCAGGTAGCGATCGTAGGCGTCCGCCGCCACGTCCTCGAGATCGAGGCGCTCGAGCCCGGCGTCACCCGCTTCCGCAGACGACAGCGCGAGCAGGTTCTGGGCCAACACCTCGAGGCGCGTCGCCTCGCGGTGGAGTCGCGCGAGGAGTGGCGCGTCGGGCTGGAGGCGACCGACGTGCACGGCCTCGAGGCCAGCGCGGAGCGCCGACAGCGGGGTCCGGAGCTCGTGCGCGGCGTACGCCAGGAAGCGGTGCTCACGCTCTCGCTCCCCCTTCAACCGCCGCAGCAGATCGGCGAAGGCGCTCGCGAGCCTCGCGGGCTCGTCTCTCCCCGGGATGGCGGGGACGTCATCGGCGGCCTCGAAGCGCTCCGCCGCCGCCGACAGGCGGCGCAGCGGCGCCAGCGCCACCCCCACCACCCACCAGGCGAGCGCTCCGGCGAAGATCGTCACGATCGACGCCACCGCCAGCGAGAGCTCGGGGAACGGCCCGAGCACCTCGCGCAGCCCCTGCAGCGGACGGCCGATCTGCACCGCCATGCCGGCGTCCTCGTCGCGCAGCGTGTAGACACGCCACTCGCGCACGGTCTGGGCGCCGCTGCCCGCGAGGACCCGCTCGGGATCGAGCGGCCGCGGCGCCGCCTGCGCACCGCCCGTCCAGATGAGTTCGCCATCGACGTACACGTGCGCTGCGCTACCGCCGCGCTCGCCCGTGAGGTAGGAGCCGACGATCGTGGGGATGCGCACGCTCTGATCGTCGCGCAGCACCGACGCGCCGTAGACGAGCTCGGCAAGGAGCCGGTGCTCGCGATCGAGCCCCACCATCCGCAGGTTCAGCAGGCCCACGTACGTGAGCGAGAGCCCCAGTACGGTGCCGAGGAGCGTGATGCCCGCGGCCACCAGCGCGAGCTTGGTACGGAGGTTCACGAGCGCGGGCCCTCAGGTCGCGGCACGGTACCCGACCCCCCGCACCGTCTCGACGATCTCGGTCCCGAGCTTCGACCGCAAGTTGCTGATGTAGACGTCGAGCACGTTCGACTCCGCCTCGAAAGCGAGCCCCCAGACGCGCTCGGTGATCTCGCCGCGCGTGTAGACCCTGCCCGGGTGTTGCATCAGCAGGGCGAGCACCTCGAACTCCTTGCCGGTGAGCTTCACGTTGGCCCCGTCGCGGCGCACGATCCGCTCGCTGACCAGCACCTCCACGTCGCGCCAGCGGATCACGGTCGGGCGCCCTTCGCCACGCCGATTGAGCGCCTTGAGCCGCGCCAGCAACTCCTCGAACGCGAACGGCTTCGGGAGGTAGTCGTCGCCGAGCTCGAGGCCACGTACACGGTCCGGTACGGCGTCACGAGCGCTGAGGAAGAGCATCGGCTGCCGGAATCCCGCCTCGCGTAGGTCGGCGCCGAGCTCGAATCCCCCCTCGTCGCTCTCGGGGAGCATCACGTCGAGCACCATCACGTCGAACGGTTCGCGCCAGGCCAACTCCCACGCCGAGGTGCGGTCGCCCGCGTGGTGGACGGTGAAGCCGTGCGCGCGCAAGCTGTCGCGCAGCGTAGCCGCCAAGGCGACGTCGTCTTCGACGTATAGGATGCGCATGCTCGCTCCTCCCCTCCCCTCCGCGCCGGCGGACCGGTGCCCGCACGCTATGTGCGTCGCATGAAGCCTGCGTGAATGGGCTCCCTGCGCGCCACCGCGCCTCGTTTAACGTCCGATTCACCCGTGCGCCCTACGCTTCCATCAGATCACAGTCCTGAAAGGGGACGCACATGGCACAGACCGTCGCATCCAAGTCCTTCGCCGATCGTATCCAGTGGGAGGGGCGCGTCAAGCCCGCCCTCATCATCCTCGTGATCGCCGCGATCGCGTACGCCATCGGCGCGTTCTGGATGGCGCCACGCACCGCCGCACAAGGCTCGACCTACGTGCCCGCCGCCTTCTCCGCGCTCCCCCTCGGCTCGGTGATGCTCGTGCACGAGGACGGCACCGGCGCCCTGCTCCCGGTGCGCGTGGCCGACACGAGCACCGCGCGCGAAGTTGGATTCAGGGGCGTCGGCGAGAGCGCGCTCGACAACACCTTCGTGCTCTACGCACTGACCCGCGAGACCAGCAACCGCGCTTCGTACGTGGTCGACGGCATCCGCGCCCCCATCGCCTTCGCCGCCATCGGCGCTGACGGCACCGTGCTGTCGGTCACGCAGGCTCAACTGGCCACCACCCGCGTCTCGATCCCGGACCGTCACCAGTGGCTCCTCGCCGCCACCCCCGCCACGCTCGAGCGCTTCGGCGTCGGCGTCGGCTCCACGATCGACCAGAGCGCCATCCGCAAGTTCTGAATACCCACCTCTGAGAGATGAGCGCGCCCCGCTACGCGGGCAAGACGCCGCCTCCCCACTCGGGAGGCGGCGTTCGTGGTGGACGGGGGTCTCACGGGGGTGGCCTGCGACCATGGTGGCGATGGGCCGTGCGTCACGTCAGTCGCCGGGGGGCGGAGCCGGCATGGAGGTCGATCTTGGGGCCGGGTCGTGGGCGGCGGTGCGCACCTCCACGGCGGGTACAGCTGGTACGGCAGGTACGGAGGCGCCGCTCTTGCTGCGGCGCTTCACGCCGTACATCGCGGCGTCCGCGCTGCGCAGCAGCGCCTGTATGTCGTCGCCATCGCGCGGGTAGAGCGCGACGCCGAGGCTGGCGCCGAGCACCACCTCGGGGTAGGCGTTCGGCGGCGCGGGGACGGTTGCGGGCGCGTGCGCGAGCGGCGGCCGGAGCTCGTAGGGTGCGGCGTTGGCCGTAGCGAGTCGCTCGGCCAGCACGCCCGCCTGCGCCTCATCGGCGACGGCGGCGAGCACCACGAACTCGTCGCCGCCCATGCGAGCGACGGTATCGGTCGCTCGCACCGTCCCGTGGATCCGTTCGCTGAATCGACGCAGTACGTCGTCACCGACTTCATGACCGTAGGTGTCGTTGATCCTCTTGAAGTCGTCGAGATCGACGAAGCACACGGCGAGCATGCCCCCGGTCCGACGCAGCGACGCACGGGAATGGTCGAAACGCGCCTCGAGCGCCACGCGGTTCGGTAGCCCCGTCAGCACGTCCTTGAGCGCGTACTCGGCCGCCGCCTCGGCGGAGGCTCGCGCCGTGATCTGGCGCTCCAGGAGCCGCGCGAACGTGTAGAGCGCACCCACGAACACGATCGTCGAACCGACGAAGATCGCGAAGGAGATGCGAACCTCCTGCGTGGTCGTGGCGCCGGTGCCCGTGACGGTGGTGAACACCGCCACGGTCGCGACCACGAAGGCGCTCGCCACCGCCAAGCCGCGTCTCGCACCGAAGGTGAGGAACGACCAGACGATCACGATCGGACTCCGAACCGTGAACGAGTAGAGCAGCCGCTCCTGCTCCGCAGCGTCGGCCGCCACCTGCAGGCCCATGGCGAGATTGACCAGGAAGATCGGGAACATCGTCCAGTACACGGCCAGTTCGACGTAGCGCAGGGCGGATGGGACGCGCCAGAGCAGCACGAAGAGCAAAGCGACGTAGACCGTCAGGACCCACGCATAGTGGCCGATCAATGCGTGCACCATGGGGGCCGCGTCGGGCGTCAGGAGCGCGAGCGCCGCCATACCGAGGGTGATTGCGCCCAGGATCCACAGGTACGACTGCCGCTTCACGGCATTCGGTTCGTCGCGGCCGGCATCGGGCGGAGCGCGCATCGTCATCGTTGGGCGAATACTACGTGAGGGACGAGCCACACGATGTGAAGACTTCCCCGACCGGGGCGGCGGACGATGGGGGGTGACCGGCGTCAGTCTGGCTCGCCGTACACCGCCACCTCGATCGCGCCCGTGTTGCCGCCGCTCGACGCCAGCACGCGGAACGTGAAGTCGCGCCCCGAGCCGCTCGCTTCGAAGACGTGCGGGCCGGCCGCGTCGGCCACGTCGAACGGGCCGAACACATCGCCGTGTTCATTCTCGACCTCGAACCGCTCGATCTGCGCGCTCGAACCCATCGTGCGCGTCCAGAAACCGAAACCGGTGACGCGCACGCTCGCGGCCAGCCGGACCGTGATGAAGGCGCCGTCGCCGTCGCCGCGCGACGACCACTCGCTCCGCGCGTCGCCATCGATGGCGTGCTGCGCCGCGAAGGCGTCGCCGAACTCACTGCTCGCCTCGACGATCTCGGCGCCCGCCTCCAACGTAGCGAGGTTCGTGCCGAGGTCGCTCGCCGCCTCCGCCGCGGCGGTGCGGAAGTGCAGCACCTCGCTGGCGTAGAAGTTCCCCGCCGCGTCGCTCCCCTGCAGCCGGTAGACGTAGTCGGTATCGGGCGTCAGACCCCGGAGGAAGACGAGGTGATCACGGTGGGCGCCGCCACCCATGTCCATGTCGAGAGCCAGGTCGCCGAAGGAGGCATCCGTCCCGAACACCACGACGCACGCGAGATCGATCGAGGTCGTCACTTCGAGCGTGGCGGAGGTGGCGGTGACGTCGTGCAGGTCGATGGGGCCGGCGAGCACCTCGTCGATGGGGAGGGAGGTGAGGGGCTGCGCCCAGGCGGCGCCGAAGAGGAGGGCCGACGTGGCGAGCGCGAGCGTCGCGTGCAAGACGAGGGACATGCACCTAGCGTGTCGTCCGTGCACGGGCGTCGCCGCATCGGGGAATACGAACCGGTCGGTTCCCCCTCAGGTCCGAGGCGGCTTCGCGGGCGTGGTCGCTCGCCGGATTGCCGACCCCTTCCCCTTCGCTTCGTACATCTCGACGTCGGCCCGCTCGAGGAGCACCTCGGCGTCGACGCCGTCGCGTGGGTAGAGGCTCATGCCGATGCTCGACCCGAGCGACACCTCGGCGTCGCCGAGGACGTAGGGCGCGGTCTGCGTCTCACGCAGTTTGTCGACGAGGACTCGTGCTTGCGCGTCGTCTCGTACGAAGGCCAGCACCACGAACTCGTCGCCACCGACGCGAGCGACCGTGTCGGACTCGCGGACGCTGCCGAGGAGTCGGGTGGCGAACTGCCGCAGGAGCGCGTCGCCACCGCGGTGGCCGAAGGTGTCGTTCACGCGCTTGAAGTCGTCGAGGTCGACGAACAGCACGGCGAGGAGCCCACCGCTCCGGCGCACGATCGCGCGTGCCTGCTCGAATCTCGTCTCGAGCGCCATGCGATTCGGGAGCCCCGTGAGCGCGTCGCGGAAGGCGAACGTCGCGAGCACCTCCGCCGATGCCCGCGCGGCGACCTGGCGCTCGAGCAGTTGCGTGAACGCGAAGAGCACGAAGATGAAGAGGGTCGTCGCGACGGCGGCCTGGAGGGCGAAGGCGTGTCCGGTCGTCTCGGCGTGGGGAATGGCGAGCTCGACAGCGACGACCGCTGCCGCTGCCGTCGCGACGAATCCGAACGCAGCCACGAGACCCTGCCTACTGCCGAACGCGACGAAGGACCAGACGACCACGATCGGCACCCAGGTGCTGAAGGAGTGCAGCGCCGCCTGGCGTCCGACGGCGTCTTCCGCGTTCGTGAACGTCAGCACCAGAACGCCGATGAGGATCGGGTACGACGACCAGTACAGCGCCCGCTCCACGATCGTGACGGAGGCCGGGATGCGCCAGAGCAACACGATGCAGAACGCCGCGAGCAGGAGCGCTGGCGGGACCGCGACGGTGGCGACGACGCGCGCGGACGAGTCGCTCCCGCCGGGCGGGAAGAGCCAGAGGAGCGTCGCCCCCACCAGGACGAGGCCGAGGTACGCCAGGTAGATCGTGCGCTTGAGGCGCAGCGTGCTGTCGTCCGTGTGGGCGACGTGTTGGGCGACGTGGTGGGGGCGAAGGGCGGGCGGGTCCATCTGCTCCGGCAGCGTATCGGAGGGGAACTCTCGGTTCTCTGACGCGTCGCTGCTCGGACGCGCGATGGCGCGCCAGCCGCTCCTCGCACGCGCTCCCTCAGGTGTTCGCGTCGACGGCTTCGAGCGCGTCGAGCAGCCACGGCATCATCTCGCCCACCGTCGGATGGATGAGCACGGTGCGGCGGAACGTCCGCCACGAGCGGCCGGTCGCCATGAAGGCAGCGAGCATGTTGGCGACCTCGTCCCCGTGCACACCGAGCACCGCAGCGCCGAGGATCATGTCGGTGTCGGCGTCGACGAGGAGCTTCGCGAAGCCCGCCGTCTCCCCCATCTCGCGGGCGCGAACGAACGACGACATCGGCAGGGTCGCCCGCTCCACGCGGTGCCCGGCAGCGAGCGCCTCACTTTCGCTCAGCCCCACGCGCCCGAGCGGCGGATCGGTGAACATCGCGTAGATCGGGATCCGCTGCGAACGTCGCCGCGGGCCCCCGGAGAGCGCGTCGAGCACGATCTCGCCATCGTTGACGGCGGTGTGCGTGAAGGCGCCGCCAGCGACGTCGCCCATGGCGAACACACCCTCGGCGCTGGTGCGCAGGAGGTCGTCGACCACGATGGCGCCGTCGTCGTAGGTGTCGACCCCGGCAGCGGAGAGCGCCAGCCGCTCGGTGTTCGGGACGCGCCCCGTCGCCAGGAGCAGGTGCGTGCCCGAGACCCGGCCTTCGGCTGCGTCGCGCTCGAAGTACACGTCGACACCGCCACCATCGCCGACTCCGACGCGCTCCACCCGAGCGTTCGTCTCGACCACCACGCCGTCGCGTTCGAGCACGTCGCGCACTGCGTCGGCGACGTCGTCGTCCTCGCGCGAGGCGACGCGCGGCCCACGCGTGAGGAGCGTGACCCGCGAGCCC
Source organism: Trueperaceae bacterium (assembly GCA_013697735.1). Taxonomy (GTDB): domain Bacteria; phylum Deinococcota; class Deinococci; order Deinococcales; family Trueperaceae; genus SKWV01. The sequence goes on from JACCWH010000211.1 coordinate 16,858, forward strand.
AGGCGCACGAAAATCTGCGCGAACTCGACGCCCAAGTAGGACCCGCCCACGATCACGAGGTGGTCGGGACGGTCGGCGAGGTCGAGGAGTCGAACGTTGTCGAGCCATGCGACGCGCTCGAGACCCTCGATGTCGGGAGTGCGAGCGGTGGAGCCGACGTCGAGGTAGACGTGCTCCCCGCGGATGATCGTGTCGCCCACTCGGAGCGTCCGCGGCGCCTCGAAGCTCGCCCAGCCGCGAAAGAGCGTCGCGTTCTCCTGCTCCTCGATCGAGGTGGCGAGCGAGTCGCGCATGTCGTAGCGGAGGGCGTTCATGCGCTCGCGCACGGCCGCGAAGTCGATCCGTACGGGCCCGGTCTGGACGCCATACTCGTGCGCGCGTCGCGCCTGGTGCGCGACCTTCGCGGTGGCGACGAGGGTCTTGGTCGGGGTGCAGCCGTAGTTGACGCACGAGCCGCCTACGTAGTGCCCCTCGATCACGGCGATGCTGTCGTGTTCGGGCAGGCCGCGGAGCAGCACGCCGGCAGCTTGCCCCACGCCGACGATGACGTGATCGAACACCTGCACCTCGGGCGCGGTCGTGGTCGTCGTTTCCCGTTGGTTCTGCATGCGCTGCCTCCCGTTTCGTGCGATCGCTCCCACGCTACGTTGGTTGCGGGCGTGGCGGCGTGACCGCTTGGTCGCCGGACGTTTCGGTGCCGTGGGGCGCGTGGTTCCTGCCTACTTCGCATCGGCACGTCAGGTCGTCTGTACATACCCGGCCGCGTCGCGTGTAAGAATTCTGTAAGACTTCTCGTGTTCGATCCGGTATAACGGTGCCCTCACCGCCGTCGACCGGCTCGAGTTCTCGCCGCGGTCGCGACAGCGGTTGTTCGCGAATCTTCGGGAAGCTGTTGATCAGCGGTTGTCGGAGCGATCCGGCCGCCTGCGCAGGAAGGGATGATGCTCGTGCTCACGACGATCGCGATGGTCTACCTGGTGACGTTCATGCTGCTTGCGGCGGCCTTCTATCTCGCGCGGCGCAACGGCGAGCTCTCGAGTCAGGTGTTCGGCGACGGCGATGTCCATGTGCGTCGGCGCGGCGCCGCGCCATTGCGCTCCGAGCGAACGATCGACCACGCCCCCCGCGCGCGTGTCGACGCCCGTCGGTCGCTGGCGAACGGGTCGTCGAACGCGAGCCACTGAGGCGCAGGCTCCCTACGTACGACCGCGGTTTTCCGCGGCTCCGTTCAGAGCGGCGCCGCCAACGCGAGCGCCCAGTAGAGGCCGTCGCGGCCCACGCCCAGGTGCTCGAACGCCGGCCGCATCATGTTGACGCAGTGCGTGTCGCTCTCGAGCCACCCCTCCACGACCTCGGCGACGCTTTCGTAGCCATACGCCACGTTCTCGCCGGCCGCCGACCAGTTGTAGCCCTCCCGCTCGAGCCGATCGGCCACGGTACCTCCGTCGCTGCCGACGTGGTCGATCGCGCCCTGCTGCCGCATGTCGGCGGCGTGCGCGAGGGCGGCCGCGTTCAGTCGTTCGTCGAGGGCTAGCGCAGGCGCGGCCGGTTGCTCACCTTCGGCGCCGCACTCGGTGGGCGTGGCGCGGATCACGTTCACGCGCGCGAGCACCTCCTCGCCGTGGCCCGCGGGCGCCGCCGCTTCAGCGAGCGTTCGGGGTGCGAGGAGCGCCGTTGCGAGCGCTGTAGCGAGCGCGACGGTGATTGCGAGCGTCGCCAGGCGGCGGGTGGATCGAGCGCGTGACGGGAACATGCGCGCACGGTACGCGCGACCGCACGGGCGGCGCGTGACGAGCACACGGCGTGCCGCGACGACCTATGCTCGGAGCATGCACCCGAGCGACGATCCCTCCGCACCCCGCGCGAACGGCTCCGGCCCCCGCGAAGCCGCGCTCGGCGGGAGCGATCCGTGGGTCTGCGCGACGTGTGGCGCGCACCTCGAAGCCGACGTCGCTCCCCCCGATCCCTGCCCCATCTGCGCCGATCCCCGGCAGTACGTCGGCGAAGGAGGTCAACGCTGGCTGCGCCTCGGTGAGCTCGCGGCGCACCACCGCACCCGCGTGGAGCGCGTGGAGCACGACCTCTGGGGCGTGGGGGTGGAGCCGTCCTTCGCGATCGGGCAACGCGCGCTCGTGGTGCGGACCCCCGAGGGGAACGTGATGTGGGACTGCGTGCCGCTCGTCGACGAGAGCGCGGTCGAGCTCCTCCAGGCGCTCGGCGGCGTCCGGACGATCGCCGTGAGCCACCCGCACTTCTATACCGGCGTGGCCG
>JACCWH010000214.1 GCA_013697735.1 Trueperaceae bacterium
TCGCCTGCCTACGAGCCTCGCCGCTCGTCAAGACGTACGGCTGGGGCCTCCACCACGACGGCCGGAGCCGCGTCGCCGCGATAGGCGCCGAAACGGCCGAGTACACGGCGTTGGCCACGGGCGACGGTGCGCGCGTCGTGCCCGGCATGCGCACCTCACGGGCGCGGTAACCCCGGGAACGCGGTACTCGTCCGGACGCCTCGAGATCAGGCGATCACCGCTCCGGTGTTCAGGTCTTCGCTCAGTACCTCCTCGCACCCGGCGCGGCTCGCGGCCACGAGGTTCGCAGCGTCCCAGAGCGCCAGTCGATGCCTGCGCGCGAGCCCGATCGCCGCATCGACCAGGCCTCCATCGATCGGCACCACCTCGCCCTCGGCCAGATGGTGTACAACGTCGTGGGCGACGTCTTCAGCCAGCGTCGGATCGAGCTTGCGTGTCACCGTCCAGTAAAACTCGCTCAGGACCTGCGAACTGACGACGATGTCGATCGACTCGTCGTCCAAGATCTGCTGGGGGATCGCCTTCACGCCACTGTGAGGCGGCTACCGCCGACCGACCACTCCGCACGGCGTGCCGCACGGTCCACCAAGAGCGTGACCACGTCACCGGCGAGGGAGCGCTCGATCTCCAGCGTGTCTGGACCCAACGCGCGGCAGTGGACGAGCCCGTGGCGTAGAGCAGGCTGGGAGCGTCGCAGCGCCGTGAGGCGCCGGACCGCGTCGCGCCCGTCCCACGCGACCGCCCGGTCCCACGGGTAACTCCCGCGGCAACCGGGGTCTCCAGCCCCATCGAGCCCCACTTCGTCGCCGTAGTACAGCGCCGCGATGCCCGGGTACGCGAATTGGATGGCGAGCGCGAGCGCCACGAGCTCGGGATCACCGCCGAGGTCGTGCCGGACGCGGCTGACGTCGTGGCTGCCCAGCAGGTTGTACTGCACCTCGGCGGTCTCCTTCGACAGCCGGTAGTAGAGCCGCTCGAGGTGGCGCGCGCACGCTTCCGCGCCCATCGCACCGCGCAGGAACTCCAGGACGGCGCGCCGGAACGGGTAATGCATGGTGGCGTCGAACGCATCACTCCCGACGAACGCACGCGCGTCGCCCCACACCTCGGCGAGCAGGTATGCGTCCGGCTTCACGGCTCGGACCGCCGAGCGGAAGCGCCGCCAGAACTCGAGGGGCACCTCGCTCGCGACGTCGAGCCGCCACCCGTCTACCCCCGCCTCCCGGATCCAGTGGGTCCCAACGTCGAGGAAGTATGCCTGCACGTCGGGGTGCTCGAGGTCGAGCTCGGGCAGGTGCCCGAAGCCCCACCAGGCGGCGTAGTACGTGTCGTCACGTGCCTCGATCGGCCAACGCCGGACCTTGAACCACGACCAGTACGGCGAGTCCGTGCCACGCTCCACCACGTCGAGGAAGAATGGATGCTCCTCGGAGACGTGGTTGAAGACGCCGTCGAGAATCACCCGCATGCCTCGGGCGTGGGCCTCGTGCGTCAGCGCCCGCAGGTCGGCCGTCGTGCCGAGGCGTGGCTCGACGGCGAAGAAGTCGACGATGTCGTACCCGTGATTCGATGGGCTGCGGAATACCGGGTTGAGCCACATCGCGTCGATCCCTAGGTCGGCGAGCGCGTCGAGCCGGCTCGTGATCCCGGCCAGGCTGCCGCCCTTGAAACCGGATTGGGTCGGTGGCGCGTCCCATGCCTCCAGAGCATCGGCGACCGTCCCGGCACGGCTGAAGCGATCAGGAAAGATCTGATAGAAGACGGCTCCTCGAGCCCAAGCGGGGACGGCGACAGGGTAGCGCTCTGGCAGGCGAAACCGACCCTCGCGCGCGAGGCTCCCTTGCAGCCCTCGGCGACCGAGGAGCGCCTGGCCCGACACGGTCTGCAGTCGGAAGTAGTACTCGAAGGGTGCCGTCCAGGAGATCGCCTCGCTCTCCCACACCTCTAGGTGAGCGTCGTACGTGCGCCGTGTAAGTTCGGCACACCGTGGGAAGTCGTCATCGAAATACACGACCTCGACGCTCTGGGCGACGGCGGACTCGATTCGCAGACGCAGCGAGACGGTTCCGTCGCTATGCACGTCGGCGTCCTCGGGGCGGGCAGGGTCGTGCTCGAGGGCGTAGGGAAGCGTCTCGCCCTGTGGCATCTGCAGCTCACGATCGCGCTGCTGCACGTTCTCGGGGGGAAGCGCGGACGCCTCAGCCACCGACGCGCGTGCTCCCGCGTTCGATCAGTGTCGGCGCGAACGCGATCTGCTCCATCTCCGTGAGCGCGCCCGCAAGCGCTTGTAGGAGGACCTCGGCGGCGGCCGCCCCCATCTCCTCGATGGGCTGCCGCACCGTGGTGAGGTCGTTCGCAAGGGCGGCGCTGCCGTCGTCGAAGCCGATGACGGCGACATCGCGTCCGACGGCGACGCCAGTCTCCGCAAGCTGCCGCATGACGCCGAGCGCGAGATCGTCGCAGGCCGCAAGGACCGTGACCGGCTCGTCAGCGAGGGCCTCTCGCACGTGCACCGCAGCGCGCCGGCCGTGCTCGATGGAGATCGGTAGCTTCACCTGCCGCCAAGGTGCGATCCCGTGCCGACGCAGCTCCTGGAGCACCCCCTCGCGCCGCTCGGCGAAGACCGGGCTCTCGAAGTCGCCCGGGTCGTCCTGGACGTCGACGAAGACGATCGGCCGCGACAGCTTCAGCGCATGAGCCGCTGCCATACGGCCGGCGGCGAGGTTGTCGAAGTGGACGCTGTGGTAGTCGGAGTGATGCGTGTCGACGAGGACGACGGGCTTGTTGAACGGGGGTCGCTCGCCATCGTAGATGCGGTCGGGATCGAGCGACGCGATGATCAACCCATCCGCGTGGTACGGCAGGGCACTGGCATCACGGTACCGCTTGAGCCGGATGCCGCCGACGACGGGGAAGAGCGCCGTGTCGTAGCCCTCGCGCTCGAGGACGCGCTGGATGCTCTCGAGGAGCCGCGTGTAGAACTCTGGGCCGGTCATCGGCAGGAGTACCGAGGCGGCGTTCGTCTGCCCCGTCCTGAAGGAGCGGGCCGAGAGGTTGGGCGTGTAGCCGAGCTCGGCGATGGCGCGGAGTACGCGCTCACGCGCGTCGTCCGACACGTTGGGATGATCGTTGAGCGTTCGTGAGACGGTGCTGGTGCCGACTCCGGCCCGGATCGCGACCTCTCGAACGCTCGGCTTCTTCGCCATCGCCCATCTCCCCTGCGTCGCCCGGCCCTCCCGCGGTGCGACGCCATCGGGCGCGGCGGTACCATCCGCCGCGCGCGACCGACGAGTCATCCTTTCACCCCACCGGCGGTATAGCCGGAGACGAAGGCGCGCTGGAAGCCGTAGAAGATCGCGAGGATCGGCAGGGAACCGAGAATGCTCGCCGCGGCGAAGATGCCCCAGCGGGTGCTGAACTGTCCGGACGTGAACGAGTAGAGGCCGATCCCCACCGTCCACGAGTCGACGCCGGTCAGGAAGAGGTTGGCGAGGATGAACTCCGAGTACGCACCGACGAACTGCATCAGGAATATGAACACGAAGATCGGCAAAGAGAGCGGCACGACGATTCTCGTGAATGCCTGCCAGCGGGTCGCGCCGTCGACGAGCGCCGCCTCCTCGAGGCTGGTGCCGAGCGACTCGAGGTAGCCCTTGTAGATCCACGTGCCGAACGAGACCACTGCTCCGGAGTAGGCGAGCACGAGGCCCGTCAGCGTGTTGAGCAGGTCGAGGCGGCTCATCAGGTAGAAGATCGCGATCAGCGTCAGGAAACCCGGGAACATCTGAATGAATACGAAGCCCATGAGCATGGGGAAGCGCCCCGGGAGGAACCGGAAGCGCGCGAAGGCGTAGCCGGCCGTCGCCGTGAGGACGACGGAGAGCACGCCCGTGAGTCCCGCCACCACGAGCGTGTTACGGACCCACAGCACGAACTTGCTCTCCGTGCCACGGCCGGTGAACTGCTCGGGCGTCACGCTCACGGCGAGTACGGCGAGCGCCACGAGGAAGGCAACGATGCACATCGAGCGCCGCACCTCGAGCGCACGGTTCGACCCACGCCGCGCCAGCAGCGCCCCTAGGATGACGGCGCCGACGAGCGCCACGGTGGCGAACGCGATGAGTGCCCATTGGTAGCCGTGGACGTAGAGGCCATCGAACAGCCTCGTGTAGTTCGACCACGCCACCTGACCGAGGTCGGGAAGCACCTTCGCGCGCACGAGAAGGAGGTCGCTCTCGACGGCACGGAAACTGAACAGCGAATTCCGGGGATCGAAGGATGCCGACACGAGGTGCAAGATCGGATAGTAGACGAGCGTGATGACGATCCACAGGAAGAGGTGCGTGACGCCCTGGCGGAAGAGCGGCAGCGGCGTCCGGTGTCGCCCCGTCACGCGGTTCGAGACCACAGTGACCAGGACGCTGTACGCGAGCATGGCCAGCACGATGGCCGCGAGGCCCCCCAGCGCATAGAGCCAGCCATGTGCGATGAAGGCGCCGCCGAACACGCTGCCTGGTCTGACGCGACCCACGAGGTCGCGCCCGATCACGCTCGCTCCCGTGAGGACGGCCAGCCCGAAGGCCCCGTAGAAGTACGGCCTCACGCCTGCGCCTCCTTCAGGACACCCGTCGCTCTGAAGTTCACGTAGCTGATCGCGATCGTGACGGCGAAGATCAGGATGGAGATGGCGGCGCCGAGGCCGTACGCGGACTGGCCATCGGTGCTGAACGCCGTCTTGTAGGCCCAGGAGATGAGGATGTCGGTCGCCTGAGCGGTGGCGAGCCGCCCCTCCTGCGCTGGGCCGCCGGCAGTGAGCAGGTAGATGACGTTGAAGTTGTTGAAGTTGAAGGCGAACGCCGTGAGCAGCACGGGGAGCATCGGCGGGTAGAGCAGCGGCAACGTGAGAGTCCGGAGCGCCTGCCATGGCGACGCCCCGTCGATTCGCGCTGCCTCGTAGAGCTCGTCCGGGATGGTCGCGAGCACCCCGAGCGCAGCCACCATCATGAACGGGAACCCGAGCCAGAAGTTGACGAGCAGGACCGACGCCTTCGCCCACATGGGGTCGAGGAGCCACGGGATGGGATAGATGCCGAAGAGACCGAGGAGCCTGTTGACCGCGCCGAACTGGTAGTTCAGGAGCGCCTGCCACATCTGGATGCTTATGACGCCGGGCACCGCCCACGAGATGATGAGCAGCGTCCGGTAGAGGCCGCGGAGTTTCAGAGTCTTGTCGTTGAGGACGATGGCGAGCAGCGCGCCGAAGGCTCCCACGCCGACGACGCTCAGGACGGCAAAAACCAGATTCCAGGTCAGCACCGGCACGAGCGAGCGCGTGGCGCGCTGCATGATGAACGTGAAGTTCCGGAGGCCGACGAAGCCGAAGTCGCTGACGATGCTGACCACGTCGGGCCCGAAGGGTGGCGGCTGCGCCAGCGTCAGGTCCACACCGTCGACACCCGCGATCGCGAGCTTGACGCGCTGCTGCCCCGCCCCCACCTCGACGCGTCGACCGACGCACGCCTCCTGGCAACGCAGCGCCGCGGCGGCCGGCGCCGCGAGCGTCAGCGTCGACCCCTCGACCGCCCGCACCTCCGTCTGGGTGACGCGGTTCGCCTGCCCGCTCCGCGCGCCCGAGTAATCGGTGAAGGCGAGGGTGACGGTCAGGAAGATCGGGTAGATCGTGAAGACGACCAGGAAGAGGAGCGCCGGCAGGAAGTAATACCAGTAGCCGAGGCGCGGGAAGCGCCGTAGTGTTGCCGCCAGGACGGGCACGATGGCGAGGCCGCACACGATGAGCACCGTGTACGCGGGAACGGCAGGGACGAGCGCCTGGAGGAGCCAGAAGCCCCAGACCCCCGCCGCGATGGCGAGCGTGAGCGAGCCAACCAGCGTCAGGAGGGAGCGGGCCCAGCCGCGTGCGTCTGGGACGTGCGACGTCATGGCGATCTCCTGGTCGAGCGGCTCGCCTCACGGAGGAGGCG
>JACCWH010000232.1 GCA_013697735.1 Trueperaceae bacterium
ATTGACGATGACTCTCTTCATGCTACCTCCAGGATGTCGCCGGAGATCCGGCGGTGTTCCGATCGCCGAGCGTGCAGAGCGCACGTCGACGGTCCGGTCTTGGGTTCGACCACGGGCCGGGCCGATACCCACCGAACGTGCACGGATGCTCGTTCGGTGACGACGGGTTCCGCCGTACTCCCGACTGCTGGCCGACCGTGCGGGCTTATAATCGTGTACCCACTCGCTCAAGGTAGCACCCCTTCCTGATGCGGTCAAACGAATTTGGCGCCGCCCGCCGCCCCCGATGGGCGGGTGGTGGGGCCTCCATCCAGCATGGGGAGGCGGTGTGAGAGCGGTGCCCATGGTGGCTTCACAGGGAGTTCACGCCGGGAGTTCACGGCGGCGCCAACGTCGTCCGCCCCCCGAAGGCGACCCGGTGGGGCCGCGTGCGGGGGGCGAGAAACCGATCGCTATGACGTTCCGAACGGTTCGTACTCCGGTTCGCCGGGTCGGAGTTCAGGGCGTCAGCGCGGCACCGCTTGCAGTAAGAGGGCGAGCACACCCCACACCACGCCCATGTAGATGGTCACCCGCTGCAGGCCGCCCGCGACTCCACCGCGAGTGCCGAAGTCGAAGCCGCCGCCGCCACCGCCACCGAGGCCCTCGCCGAGCCCCGACTGCTTCGGCTCCTGCATGAGGATGATGACGGTGAGGAGTGCGGAGATGATGACGAACAGGGTGAGGACGATCCAGAACATGTGTGCGTCTCCTCGAGGACGGCGCGGCGACGCCGCTTCCGTCGTGTTGATTCGTGATCGAGGCGCGAGAGCGCCGCTCGGTCCGTGCCGCAAGCGTTCGTGGTGCCGAGAGCGGGAGTCGAACCCGCACGGGTTGCCCCGGTCGATTTTGAGTCGACTGCGTCTACCGTTCCGCCACCCCGGCGTGGTGACACCGACCGCCCAGTGTACCAGACGCCGCGACGGGAGATAGGCTCGTGAGATCCGACCCGCTCGGGGCGACGTCGGAAATACGGGGGGAACGAGAGCACGTGGTAGTTTCCGGGTGATGCCACGGAGGGCGTCGATCTCGACGCACTCGTAGCGTCCGTCGACCCGGGCGCCTCGCGCCAGAAGGACGTTCCCATGCACAGCATCGCGGTGCTCCGGTTCCCGGGCTCCAACTGCGACGACGACGCACGACATGCGCTCGAGGACGTACTCGGCGCTTCCGTGCGCTTCGTGTGGCACACCGACGCCCTCGGCGCCGTCGATGCGGTGATCGTGCCGGGAGGCTTCTCCTACGGCGACTACCTCCGCTCCGGCGCGCTCGCGGCGAAGAGCCCGGTGATGCGCGACGTCCGAGCATTCGCCGCACGCGGCGGACCGGTGCTCGGCATCTGCAACGGCTTTCAGATCCTCACGGAGGCGGGCCTCCTGCCCGGAGCGCTCGCCCGCAATACCGGCCTCGATTTCGTCTGCGACACCGTGAGCGTTCGCGTGGAGCGCACCGACACCCCGTTCACCGGGTGCTACCGCGAGGGGCAGGTGTTGCGGCTCCCCATCGCACACCACGAGGGGCGCTACGAGGCCGACGCCGCCACGCTCGAACGGCTCGAGGGGGAGGGGCGCGTCGTGCTGCGCTATGTCGACGTTCACGGGGAGCGCACGTCGAATCCGAACGGTTCGGCCCACGATGTGGCCGGAATCGTCAACGAGCGCAGGAACGTCCTCGGCATGATGCCCCATCCGGAGCGTGCGGTCGAGACGCTCCTCGGGTCGACGGACGGCATCGGCGTGTTGGCGTCGTTGCTGGAGTCCGCGGCGGTCACGGCGTGAGCCGCGTGGACGCGGTCCACCCGGCGCCGACCCCCGCCGACCGACTCCCCCGCGGCGCGCCCGTGCCGAGCGACGACGCCGCGACCTACGGACTCTCGCCCGCCGAGTTCGATCAGGTGGTGGCGCACCTCGGTCGGGCTCCCGTCGCCGTGGAGGCGGCGATGTTCGGCGCGCTGTGGAGCGAGCACTGCGGCTACAAGAACTCGCGTCCCCTCCTTCGTCGCCTCCCCACGGAGGGGCCGCAGGTCCTCCAGGGGCCCGGAGAGAACGCCGGCGTGGTCGACATCGGCGACGGCCTCGGCGTCGCCTTCAAGATGGAGAGCCACAACCACCCGAGTGCGGTCGAACCGTTCCAGGGGGCGGCGACCGGCGTGGGTGGCATCCTCCGCGACATCTTCGCCATGGGGGCGCGGCCCTTCGCGATCCTCGACTCGATCCGCTTCGGTGATCTCGCCGACGCCCGCACGCGCTACCTGCTCTCGGGCGTCGTGCAGGGCATCGCGGGCTACGGGAACGCCATCGGCGTCCCCACCGTGGGCGGGGAGGTCGCCTTCCACCCCTGCTACGGCGAGAATCCGCTCGTCAACGTCATGGCGCTCGGCTCCCTTCGGCACGAGGACCTCCAATCCGGCACCGTCGGAGCGCCCGGGAACGTACTGCTCTACGTCGGATCGAAGACGGGCCGCGATGGGCTCGGCGGCGCCGTCTTCGCCTCCGCCGACCTCACCGAAACGTCTGCTGCGGATAGACCCGCCGTCCAGGTGGGCGACCCCTTCATGGAGAAGCTGCTGCTGGAGGCGTGCCTGGAGGTGATCGAGCGTGGGCTCGTGATCGGCGTGCAGGACATGGGCGCAGCGGGGCTCACCTCGAGCGTGGCCGAGATGGCGCACAGAGCCGGCCGCGGCATCGACCTCGACCTCGACCGCGTGCCGAGGCGCGAGGCGGGGATGAGCGCGCTCGAGGTGATGCTCTCGGAGTCGCAAGAGCGCATGATGTTGGCCGTCGCTCCCGGACGTGAAGCGGAGCTCCTCGCCGTGCTCGAGCGCTGGGAACTCGACGCCGCCCCCATCGGCACCGTGGCCGATCACGGTCGATTCCGCCTCTTCGAAGGGGGCGAACTCGTCGGCGACATGCCCGTCGGGCCCCTGAACGAAGCGCCGACGTACACGCGGGTCGGTGTGGAGGCCGAGAGCGTGCGCCGAGCGCGCGAGCGCGATCTCTCGGGCGTCGCCGTGCCCGCCGATCCGAACGCGGTGCTGCACCGCCTCCTCGCCGATCCCACGATCGCTTCGAAGCGTGCGATCTTCCGCCAGTACGACCACCAGGTCATGACGAACACGGTGGTGCTCCCAGGCGCTGGGGACGCAGCGGTGATGCGGGTGAAGGGGACGCGCCGAGGCGTGGCTGCCACCGTCGACTGCAACGCCCGGTACGTCTACCTGGAGCCACGGCGCGGTGCGGCGCTGGCGGTCGCGGAGGCGGCGCGCAACCTCGCCTGCGTCGGCGCGCGCCCATTGGGCGTCACCGACAACCTCAACTTCGGGAACCCGACCGTCGCCGAGGTCTATCACCAGATGGTCGAAGCGGTCGAGGGGTTGCGCGAGGCATGCCTCGCGCTCGACACGCCCGTCACGGGCGGGAACGTGAGCCTCTACAACCAGTATCGCTCCGGCGACGCGTACGTGGCGATCCACCCGACGCCCACCGTCGGAATGGTGGGAGTCCTCGATGACGTGGAGCGGCACGCGGGCTTGGCGCTGCGACGCGACGGTGACACCCTCTACCTCCTCGGGGCCGGGCGCCCGTCGCTCGGCGCCAGCACCTATCTCGCATCGTGGCACGGTCTCGAAGCCGGCCGGCCGCCCGAACTCGACCTCGTAGTCGAGCGGTCGCTGATCGAGACGCTGCATACGATGATCGCGGCGGGGCTCGTCGACACCGCCCACGACCTATCGGATGGCGGCCTCGCGGTGACGCTGGCCGAGATGGCGATCGCGGGCGGACGCGGCGTGGAGGTGGTCGTGCCCTCGGGGTTCGCCCGGCGGCCCGACGTGGCGCTCTTCGGCGAAGCGGCGAGCCTCGTGGTGATCGCGGTCCGCGCGGAGCACGACGTGGGCGTCCGCGAGTTCGCGCGGGCGGCCGGTGTGCCGATCGTCCCGCTCGGCGAGGTGGCGGGAGAGCGGATTCACATCCGCGTGGGGGAGGAGCCGCTCGCGCTCGATGTGAGCGTTGCGGAGGCTGCCGCCTCCTTCGAGGCGACGATCGAAGCAGCGCTGCGCACATGAACGACCATCTCCGAGGGAGCGACATGTTCGAGCACGACGAAGACCGTCTGCCGATGGACCACCCGCGCGTCCTGGACAAGCCCGGCGAGGAGTGCGGCGTGGTCGCCGTCCACCTGCGCGAGAGCGCGGACGTGGCCGCGATGGTCCACATCGGCCTCTTCGCGCTGCAGCACCGCGGGCAGGAGTCCTGCGGCATCTGCATCGCCAGCGGCGACGAGCTGCGTGTCGAGAAAGACATGGGGCTCGTGGCCGAGGTCTTCACGGAGGAGCGGCTCGCGACACTCCGCTTCGAAGGGAGCCGCATCGGCATCGGGCACACGCGCTACTCCACCACCGGCTCGTCGTTGCGCTTCAACGCGCAGCCGCTCACGGTGCGATCGAACAAGGGCATCATCGCCCTCGCCCACAACGGCAACATCACCAACGCGAAGGCGATACGCGATCGCATGCTCGACGAGGGCGCCGTCTTCCAGACCACCAACGACAGCGAGGTGATGATCAACCTCGTCGCGCGCTATAGCCACCTCTCGCTCGAGGAGGCGACGGCCCGCGTGATGGGGGAGCTCGAGGGGGGCTTCTCGGTCGTGATGATGGACAAGGAGCGCGTGATCGGACTGCGCGACCGCAACGGCGTCCGCCCGCTCGTGATCGGCGAGGGGCAGAACGGCTACGTGATCGCCTCGGAGCCGGGCGCACTGCACGCCATGGGCGCTACGTTCCTGCGCGACGTCGCCCCCGGAGAGCTGGTCGTGATCGACGACCACGGGCTCCACACGCGTCAGGTGCTCGCCGGCGTGGCGACTCCCTGCGCCTTCGAGTGGATCTACTTCGCGCGCGGGGACGGCGTCCTCGATGGCGTCGACGTCCATGCGTCACGGATCCGGATGGGGGAGACCCTCGCCGATGAGGCCCCCGCCGAGGCCGACGTCGTGGTCGGCGTACCGGAATCCGGGCTCGCCGCGGCGCTCGGGTACGCACGTCGCTCCGGCATCCCCTACGACATCGGGCTCTACAAGTCTCCGTATGCCGGGCGCTCCTTCATCGCACCGAGCCCCCACCTGCGCGATCAGAAGGTGAAGCTGAAGTTCGCCCCCACCGGCGCGGTGGCGGGCAAGCGGGTCGTGCTCGTCGACGATTCGATCGTCCGCGGAACGACGTCGGGGCGCATCGTGCAACTGCTGCGCGACGCAGGGGCACGCGAGGTCCACTTCCGCGTCTCGAGTCCGCCGATCCGCTACCCGTGCTACTACGGAATCGACACCGCTGCGCGCAAGGAGCTCGCAGCGGCGTCGATGAGCGTCGAGGAGATCCGCGCCCGCATCGGAGCCGACTCCCTCCACTACCTCTCCGAGGCGGGCCTCGCCCGCTCCATCTCCCTCGGCACCACCTGCCTGGCGTGCTTCAACGGGAACTATCCGGCTGGTTCACCGCTCGACGCGTACGACAAGGAAGGCCTCGAAGAGCTGACGATGGCGCGCTGAGCGTCTCCTCAGCGACTCGTCCGCTCGTCCTCAGCGTTGCCCTCGCCCGCGCCGCGCAGTGCCAGGAGCGCGAAGCGGGCGAGGCGCGGCACTCGGTGCCAGCGCGCCGGATCGAGCCCCACGCGCCACGCCCATTCGAGACCCCATCGCCGCGTCCACGCCGGCGTCCTCGTGGTCACGCCCGCGAGTACGTCGAGCGTTCCGCCGACGCCGATCGCGACCCCGGCACCGAGCGCCTGGCGGTGGCGCGAGAGGAAGACCTCTTGCCCCTCGCCGAGGCCGGCGAGGACGAGGTCGGCCTTCGAGGCAGCGACGTCGGCCGCCACCCGAGCTCCATCGCGCTCGCGGTCGAAGTACCCGTCGCGGGTCCCGGCGATCACGACCCCCCAGCGCGCCGTCGCCGCCGCAGCGGCTCGCTCGGCGACGCCGGAGCGGCCGCCGAGGAGGTAGACGCGAAGCGCCTCGCCGCCACGTTCGAGGACGCCCTCGACCAGCTCCACGCCCGGCACCCGGCCCGGCAGGTGGAATCCCCCGCGTCGCGCCGCCCAGACCACGCCCACGCCGTCGGCCACGGTCAACTCGGCGAGCGCGAGCGCCGCGCGCAGCTCGGCGTCGCGGCGGGCACGCACCACGATTTCGGGGTTGAGCGTCACCACCAGGGCGCTCGCGCCGCCCGCGCCGTGGAGCGACCGCGCCAGCGTCCAACGGACTGCGAGATCGAGATCGACGGGATGCACGGCGTGACCGACGACGACCCTTGGTTCAGGGAGGGGCGGGACCGACATGCTCAGCGTGTCGAGCCGGGCTTCGTGGGTCGGTCCGGGTCGTCGGCCACGCCGACACGCACGACCGTGCGGCCGGCCACCTGCGCCGTGGACGAGACCCATGGAAGCGTTTCGGTGCTCCCCACGGCGCTCGCGATGGCGAGGTCCTCCTCGAAGCCGGCGAGGCGGAGAGCGGTGCCGCTCTCCGACACCCAAAGGCCGTCGAGCGGGTCCGACGTCATGCGCAGCACACTCAGGCAGAAGGCTGCTGCGCCGTGCAGCGATACGGCGCCACCGCCTGAGCGCGGCGCGCGCGCCGCCAGCAGCGACACGAGCAAGCCTGCCGCCATCACGTCGGCGAGGTCGGGGGTGTCATGGAAGCCTGCACAGATGATGTCGACGTGTGCGGGATCGGCGGACCCGACGAACTCGGCGGCGGCGACGGCGTTGTTCAGCCCCACCAGGGCGGTCGGTCCGCGAGCGGCCGCGAGCAGGAGCGCCCGCGGCGAGTCTGCCGCGAGCAGGACGGCCGGGCGTCCTTGGATCGCCGCGCGTCGGAGCGCCGCGGGGGAGCTCCCGAAGTTGAAACCCTCCGGCGGCATGCCGTCACGCTCGCCCACGAGGAGCGCCCCCTCGCGCGCGGCGACCTGCCGTGAGGCGCGCAGGCCGTCGCAGAGGTGCACGCTCGCCACGCCACGATCGAAGAGGAGCGCCGCGGCCGTCGCGGAGCGGAGCACGTCGACCACCAACGCGAACCTGGCAACGCCATCGGCGGCGGCGTTCGAAGGCTGGTGCGGTCGTTGGGAAGGTACGAGCTCGACGTGGATGTCCATGGGCGACTGAGCGCGGCTCAGCGTCGGTATGCTATCACGCTCGCTCGGATGCACGGTGCGTCGGCGTCGTGCCACACGCTCCCTCCGAGCAATTCCTACGGTAGGCTGGCGCGTGCCGCCACGCAGCCCGGCCGTGTCGCCCCGATCCTTCATCGACGAGTACCGCTCGGGAACCCTCGACGATGCGTTCGAGTTTGCGGCCGGCGACCTCACCGGATCGCTCGATCGACCCAGTGTCGCGCAACGCGACGCGCTCGTGCAGGCCCTCCGGGCCGACCACGTTCGATGGGGCGCCGGTCCCGCGACGATGGCGAACATCGAACGCCTCGCCCAGCCGGCGTCGCGCGTGGTCGTGACCGGGCAGCAGGTCGCCTGGTTGCTCGGGCCGAGCTACACGTTCTCCAAGACCGTCACTGCCCTCAACCTCGCCGCTTCACTCGATGCCGAGGATCGGCCCGTTGTTCCGGTCTTCTGGATGGCGACCCAAGACCACGACGTCGCCGAGATGGACCACGCCTGGGTGGTCGGTCGAGATGAACGCGTCCACCGCATCGGCGCCCCATTCCCGGAGGGACCCGCCGTCGGTCGCGCGAAGCTCGACCCGAGCTGGATCGACGAGACCGTGCGGGCGCTGCGAGCGATCGACGGCGACGGCCCGCACGCCGACGACGTCGAGCGCCTCCTGCGCGAAGCCGCTACCGACGTGCCGCGGTGGAGCGACGCGTTCGCACGCCTCCTCCTCGCGTTGCTCGGCCACCGCGGCCTCGTGGTGATCGATCCCTTGTCG
>JACCWH010000237.1 GCA_013697735.1 Trueperaceae bacterium
CACCCCGACCCCGACCCCGACCCCGACACCGACGCGAACGGGGCCGGGGTCGCCTCGTCGCTCGCAACCATCATCGATCTCGATCGCATTGCGGCGGCGGCCGTTCCTGCCCGCGAGTACGTCGTCG
Source organism: Trueperaceae bacterium (assembly GCA_013697735.1). GTDB lineage: Bacteria > Deinococcota > Deinococci > Deinococcales > Trueperaceae > SKWV01. Next base: position 128 of record JACCWH010000237.1, read on the forward strand.
ACGACGGGTGGTTCCTCCGCAGCGACGACGGCGGGCACGTCCGTCGCACCAACAGCGTCGCCCCCTCCGAGGCCGGACGCGATCCCATCGACCTCAAGGTGGCGCGGGTCGTGCGCTGGTACACCGCGAGAGGGCGTAGGCCACGCATTCAACTCAGCCCCGGGGCGATGCCGCGCGACCTCCGCACCACGCTGATGGCGCTCGGCTGGGTCTTGGAGGTACCCGTCGCGGTGATGGTGCGAGTCGCCGACGCCACGGATGGCACCGGGCTCGCTCACGAATCGCTCGACACGAGCGAGGTTCGACTCTCCCGACACGCGACACCCGAATGGCAACGCGCCTACCGACGGACCCTCGCACACGCTCCCCCCGGCGAGGTGGCGGCGCGACTCCGCCTGGCCGTCGACGCGCCGGCACCGAAGGCGTACGCGTCCGCCGGCGTCGCGTCGCCGGTCGCCGTGGGGGTGGCCGTGATGGGCGAGGGGTGGATGGGGATCTTCGACGTCGCGACGATGCCCGAATCACTGCGACAGGGTCACGCCACGCGGGTCGTGCGCGCGCTTTCGGCGTGGGGGAGTGAGATGGGCGGTGGCAGCCACTACCTCCAGGTAGCGGTGGCGAACGTCGGCGCACGCTCGCTCTACGAGCGGCTCGGCTACCGCACTGCCTACACGTACGTCTACGCGGTGCCGGGCCGGGACGCGGGTCAGTAGGTGTCGTACTTGTTGCGCGCGTCCTGGAGTAGATGGGCCATGTCGAGTGCCGCCGAGGTGCCGATCACGACGCAGTCCTCGGGATTGGCTGCAACGGCCACTGGGATGTTGGTCACGCGCTGCACGAATTGATCGAACGATCGGAGCTGCGCCCCGCCACCCGTCATCACGATGCCGCGCTCGATCACGTCCGAGATCAACTCGGGTGGCGCCTGCTCGAGCACCCGCCGAATGCCGACGGCGACCTTGTCGAGCGATGGTCGCAGCGCGCTCACGACGTCTTCGGTCGTCACCTCGACCGTCTTGGGCATGCCGTCGATCAGGTTCCGCCCCCGCACCTCCATGGTCGGCATGTCGCTTCCGCTCGGGACCATCGCGGCACCGACGGTGCGCTTGATCTCCTCGGCCGTACGGTCGCCGATCAGCAGATTGTGCTTCGCCTTGATGAAGGCCATGATGTCGCGGTCGAACACGTTCCCGGCGATCCGCATGGAGGTCGAGATCACGATGCCCCCCATGCTGATCACTGCGACGTCGGTCGTGCCGCCACCGATGTCGATGATCATGGAACCGACCGGTTCCTCGATTCGGATGCCGGCGCCGATCGCGCCGGCGATGGGCTCCTCGATGAGGAGCGCCTTGCGCGCACCGATCTCGTGCACCGCCTGCACCACGGCGCGCTTTTCGACCTCCGTGATGCCGGACGGGATGCAGACCATGATGGTGGGTCGCAGGAAGCGCGCCGGACCGGTCAGCACCTTGCGGATGAACGCCTTGAGCATCTTTTCGGTGAGCGTGTAGTCTGCGATCACCCCGTCGGCCATCGGGCGCACTGCCGTGATGTTGCCCGGCGTGCGGCCGAGCATCCGGTACGCCTCGATGCCCACCGCCTTGACGTCGGTCGTCCCCTTGACCACGGCGATCACCGCCGGCTCCCGGAGGACGACGCCCTTGCCCTTGACGTGGATGCGCACCGTGGTGGTCCCGAGATCGACACCGATCATGCGACACGCTACCACCCGGGCGCAGGGGCGCATCCACCCGCCAGGGGGACGGGTAGGATGCTCGCATGAACGCCATGATCGTCACGTCCGCAGGTGATCTCGACTGGCGTCGAGTACCCGACCCCATCGCGGGACCCGGCGACGCGATCGTGGCGGTGCGCGCCACGGCGCTCAATCGCGCCGACCTCGCGCAGCGATCGGGGAACTATCCGCCTCCGGCCGGGGAGAGCGACGTCCTCGGACTGGAACTCGCCGGGACGCTGACGCACGTCCCGGCGGGAGATCACGATTTCGCGGTCGGAGATCCGGTCTGCGCACTCGTCGCCGGCGGCGGCTACGCCGAACTCGCGCGCGTGCCGCTCGGCATGCTGATGCGGCTGCCGCGTGGCTGGTCGTTCGTCGAGGCGGCCGCGATGCCCGAGGTCTACTCCACCGCCTATCTCAACCTCGTGCTCGAGGCCGAGCTCCGCGCCCGGGAGCGTGTCGTGATCCACGGCGGTGCCAGTGGTGTCGGAACCGCCGCCATCCAGGTCGCGAAGGCGTGGGGTTGTGACGTGGCTGCCACCGCGGGCTCCGCCGAGAAGACCGCGATATGCCTCGCCCAGGGGGCGGACGTCGCGATCGACTACACGAAGCAGGACTTCGCGGAGGAGATCGGCGCCGTCTTCGAGGGCGGTGTCGATGTGGTGCTCGACATGGTGGGTGCCGAGTATTTCGGGCGCAACCTCGATCTCCTGCGCGTCGGCGGTCGGCTCGTGATCATCGCCACCCTCTCGGGTGCGAAGGCGACGATCGATCTCCGGGAGCTGATGGCGCGCCGTGCGCGAATCGTCGGATCGACGCTCCGCAATCGACCGCTCGAGGAGAAGGTATCGCTCCGTGATGCGCTCGTGCGCGACCTGTTCCCGCGCTTCGAGGAGGGCACGATGGCCCCCGTGATCGACGCGGTGGTATCGATCGGGGACGCCGAGGATGCGCACGCACGCATGCGTGCGAACGAGAACGCCGGCAAGATAGTGTTGGTGGTGGCACCGGGGTCGGACGAACGGCCGTGACCGCGAGCTTGGCTCGGGCACGACCGAAGAACCTTGAAGGGATCCCCGTTGGGGGGGCAGCGGGGTACGGGGACACCCCCTCAAGGTCTGAGAGATCGTATCGGGTCGCTGCGACGCCGACGGGAGTCTGGGCCACGATGTGCGCCGCGTCGGGACGACGGTCGTGAGCGCAATCCGGGACGCCGCAGCCGCGGCGGCCGCGCGGCATGCCCCCTTCACGGCGCTCGCGAACGTCTACGACGCGATCATGCAGGACGTTCCGTATGAGGCCTGGTGCGAGTTCGTGCTCCGAGAGCTGCGCATGCGCGGGTGGCAGGGACGACGACTGCTCGACGTCGGCTGCGGTACGGGCAACGCGTCGGCGCCGATGGTCGAGCGTGGCTACCACGTGGTCGGACTCGACGCCTCCCCCGAGATGGCCGCTCGAGCGCGAGCGAAACGTCCGGGTGCGGACGTGCTGGTCGCGGACGTCCGCGACTTCTCGCTCACGGTGCCGGTCGACCTCGCGTACGCCGTCTTCGACGCTCTCAACAACCTCACCGACGACGGTGACCTCGACCGCGCCCTCGCATGCCTGCACGCGAACCTGGTCCCCGGCGGATGGTGCATGTTCGATGCGAACACGAGCGAAGGGCTACGGGCCCTCTGGGAGGATGGTGTCGCAGAAGGATGGGCCGACGGCGTCCACTACCGCTGGGTCCACACCTGGGACGAGCAGTCGCGGCGCGCGACGGTGGAGGCATACTGTCGAACGGACGTCATGGAGTTCGTCGAGCGTCACGTCGAACGCCCCTTCGATCCCGAGGAGCTCCTGCACGCCATGCTGGCGGCAGGTTTCGAGGCGGTCGAAGTGATCGGGTATCCGCTCGGTCGACCCGCCGAGGCCGACGAGGCGCGGGTCTGGGTACTCGGGCGGCGACCAATCGCCGCCTTGCGGCGACCGATCGCCGCCGTGCGGCGACCGGCCGTGCTCACTCCAGGCCGGCGGCCTCGCGCACGGCGCGGGCGATCGCACTGACGTCCTCGTCGCCGTGCCCGCGGGCGACGAGTCCGGTCTCGAGTTGCTCGACGTACGCCGCGACCGGGAGCGGTACGCCGGCCTCGCGCGCGCTCTGAAGCGCGATGCCGAGATCCTTGCGGTGGAGTCGGACGCGGAACCCGAGCGGGTATTCGTTGCGGATCATGTTCCGTGCGCGGTGGGTCAGGACCCACGATCCGGCCGCACCGCCGGAGACGGCGCGATGTGCCGCCTCCACGTCGATGCCGCTGGCGAGGGCCAGCGCCACGCCCTCGGCGACCGCCGCATAGGTCCCCGCGATGATGACCTGATTCATCGCTTTCGCCACCTGGCCACTGCCGGTCCCGCCGACGTAGGTCACGGTGGTGCCGAGGACCTCGAAGAGCGGGGTCAGGCGCTCGTGCGCCGCGGCGTCTCCTCCGACCATGATCGAGAGCGTCCCCTCACGCGCCCCTTCGCTCCCCCCGGAGACGGGGGCGTCGAGCAGGATCACGCTGCGACGCTCGAGGCGCTCGGCGAACGCTCGCGTCGCGGCCGGCGAGATCGTGCTCATGTCGACGACGATGGCCCCCGTTCCGAGCCCTTCTGCCGCACCCGCATTGCCGAAGAGCACGTCCTCGACGTCGGGTGTGTCGGAGACCATCGTGATGAGCACGTCCACGCCGGTCGCGGCGTCGCGGGGCGTGGCGGCGCGCGCGGCACCCCGCACGGCGAGCGGCTCCTCGCGTTCGCGCGTACGGTTGTGGACGGTGACGTCGTGTCCGGCGTCGAGCAGGCGCCCGGCCATGGGCGCGCCCATGGTGCCGAGGCCGATGAATCCGATGTGCATGCGACCACCTCACGCACCGTGTGCGTGCCACGGCGTCACGCCGAGTCTACAAGGGAGCGTCGTGATGGGCGCTCCGGCGCCACCCGGCCCAGATCGGTGTGAGAGCGGCGAGCGTGCGGTGCGCGACGGCACGATTGTGCGACGCGATCCGAGCCCGTCGAGCGTCGTCGGTCGGCCCGGCGTCTTCCGGTTCCAACGCCGTCGTCGGCAGTTCCGTCGGAATCCGGCCGCGCCAGGCGGCGTGCCACGACGCCGGCAGCGTCTCGGGGAGCCGTCGCCCGGCCATCTCGCACCAGAGGTGCGCCCAGGCTCGGGGGACGGTCCGATACGGATCGTAGCCGCCGCCGCCGGTGACGACGAGTCGCCCTGCCGAGAACCTGTCGGCGAGCGCCATCACGCGCTCGTAGACGGCGATGAGACCGGCGATACTGAGCTCGAGGTGCGCGAGGGGGTCGAAGCGGTGGGCATCTGCACCCGCCTGCAGGAGGATCACGTCGGGACGGAACGCGGCGAGCGCGCTCGGGACCACCAGGTCGAAGACCTCGAGGTAGCTGGCGTCGTCGGTTCCGGGATCGACCGGGACGTTCACGCAGGTGCCGAGGCCGGCGCCGCGGCCGATCTCGTCCTCGAAGCCGGTTCCTGGGAAGAGGAAGCGACCGGATTCGTGGAGGCTGATGGTGAGCACGTCGCCGCGCTCCTCGAAGGCGGCCTGCACGCCATCGCCGTGATGTGCGTCGATGTCGAGGTAGGCGACGCGCAAGCCATAGCGGCTCGTCAGCAATTCGATGGCGACCGCGAGATCGTTGAAGAGGCAGAATCCGGATGCGCGTGCTCGCTGGGCGTGATGGAGGCCGCCGGCGAAGGAGGCGGCGCGCAGCGCCTCGCCGCGGGCGACGACGGCGGCAGCCGTCACCGTGGCGTCGACGATGCGGAGGGCGGCGACGTCCATCCTCGGGACGATCGGGTTGTCGGCGGTGCCCAAACCGTAGGTCCAGGCGTCGTCGAGGGGGTCGCCACGCGCTGCGAGCTTGACGGCCTCGACGTAGTCGGCATCGTGGACGCGGTAGAGGAGGCGGGGGTCGATACGCTCGGGAGCGACGATCTCGGTCGGGTCGAGGAGGCCGGCGTGCTCGAGGAGCGTCCGAGTGAGCGGCAGCCGTACCGCCTTGAAGGGGTGGTCGGCGCCGAGCATCGGTTCGTCGAGCTCGGGAGCGCTCACGAAGCGGACGCTCCCGGCTGCAGCGCCCCCGGAGGTGCTCACGTCGGAACCCCGGCCGTGTCGACGGTGACGGGCCAGAGCACGGTGAACCCGTCATCGCGCAGCGCGCGAGCGACGCCGGCGGCGTCGATCGTGTCGAGGCGAATGGCGAAGGCGACGGCGTCGGCGTCGCTGCGGGTCGTGTTCACGCTCGCCACGTTGAGGTCGAGGCGCGCGAGCGCCCCGAGCACGCCGAGCAGTCCACCCGGGCGATTCGGTACCTCCACCTCGAGGAGCGACGACGGCTGGTGTCCGGCGCGCTGCCCGGCAAGGGCCTCGATGAGATCGACGGCACTGACGATCCCGACGAGGCGGTCGTCCTCGATCACCGGCAGCGCCCCCACGCGGTGGCGGCGGAGCCGCCGCGCTGCGTCCTCGATGGCGTCGTCGGGGTGCGCCGTGATGACGGGCGTGCTCATGATGAGGCGGACCGGGTCGAAGACGCTCACGTCGGGCCGGGCGCTCGGATGGGGCGAACCGACCGCCCGGAGGTCGCGATCCGACACCATGCCCACCACGCGGGCGCCGCCGGAGCCGTCCTCGACGATCGGGAAATGGCGGAAGCGGCGGAGTTCCATCAGGGTCGTCACGTCGCGGATCGGCATGTCGGGGCCGATCGCGGCGACGTTGCTCGTCATCGTCGCTCGAACCAGCATCACGCGGCCCCGAGTTCGACGCGCTCGTCCGGAGCCGAGCTCACGCCGATCGTGATGCCGCCTCGCTGCCATAGGGACACGAGCATGTCCGCGAAGCGGAGCGGATGGGACGTACTCCGACCGCGTAGGTCGAGCAGCGTGCCGAGGTCGGAGGAGAGCACGTCGGCGATCAGCTCCTCCTGCTCGACCGAGTCGCCGAACTGTCGTAGGAGGTCGGCGTGGAAGGGCGCGAGCTCCGCGCGCACGAGTCCCGCGGCCACTCGGTCCCCGGCGTCCTGGCCGTCGCGCACGACGAGCGCGGTCGCTGCGTCCATGCCGATGAGCCAGGCGGCGAGCTCGAGGTCGCCACGCTCTCCCGCGGGCGCACCCTCGAGCGTTTCGAGGAGGGCGCTCTCCGAGGCGCGCACGTGCTCGTCGGCGGTCTCTGCCGAGCGACTGCGGAGCGCAGCAAAGGCCGCGTGGGCATGCGCCTGGGCGCGTTGATAGGGATAGCGCGACTCGTCGAGTGAGCGCAGCGCCAGATCGAGCGAGACGTCGCCCGCTTGTGCGAAGAGGTTCGCCGCGAGGAGGGCGTCGCGGTAGAGGGTGCCGAGGTGCTCGCGATCCTTCGCCACCTCGATGCTATCGACGACGTGCTGCAACAGCGCTCGAGCGTGACGGAGGTCGAGGTGATCACCGTCGAGTGCGGGGGTGATCCCGAAGGGGCGGCGAAAGGGCTGCGAGACCGCGCGACAGCCGTAGCCGAGCGCGAGGCGGAGCGTCGCCCGCAGAATGCGGTAGGTACCGTCGACGCCCTGTGAATCGGCGTACTGGTGGAAGCGGCGCACGTCCCGCTCGAAGCCGTGGATCGCTTCGTCGTACCGGCCCTCGGCCAACAGGTTGAGCGCCGCCTCGTCATCGACTCGCGCGAGCCAGAAGGCGTGCTCGCTCTCGTCGGCGAGGGCGCCCTGGGCGCGACGGTCGGTGCCGTGGCCGCTCGCGAGGACCTGGCGCGCCTCTTCGAAGTCCGCGGCGGCGAGCACCGTCGCGCCGCGACGACGGTGCACCGTGCCCCGACGCGAGAGGTAGCGAGTCTGCTCCGCGATGAGCGCTTCGGAGCGCTGCGCCAACGTCACGGCCTCGTCGAGTGCCTCGAGCGCACGCCCGAAGTGCCCGAGCTTCATGAAGACGTCGCCCCGTTGGAACGCGACGCGCGCGCTCATGAGGTCGTCGCTCCCGCCGACCACGTCGAACGCCTCCAGCGCCGCCGTGAAATCGCCGCGGTCCTTCGCGATCAGGCCGTCCCATAGCGCGGCCTTGGCACGGACGCTGCGGGTTCGGGGATCGTCGCCGGCACGCGCGAGGTGACGTGCGACCTCGTCGCGCACGAGGCGCGCCGCCTCGTCGGGGCGTCCGCGCCAGCGGGCGATCGACGCCTGCGCGAGCGCGGCCTCCGCCTCGAGGCGGGGGGCGCACGCCTCCGGTAGCGAGGCGAGGAGCGCCTCGGCCTGATCGAACTGGCCGCGGAGCGTCAAGCCCTCGGCACGCTGCAAGGCCGTCCACACCCTCGTGTCGACGTCGTCGGAGACCGCGAGCACCGCGAACGCGTCGCGTGCATCCTGGTGCTGGTAGGAGCCGAGCACGACGTAGTGACCGGCGACTTGCCGTGCCAGGGTCTCGAGTTCGGCGCCTTCGGCGAGCTCCTGGGTGGCGGCCAGCCAGATGCGCTGGACGAGGGACTGTTGCGTGCCGTGGGAGGCCATCCAAGAGGCGAGCGCCGTCCACGCGCGCGCCTCGAAGAGGTGACTGAGGTAGCGCGTGGCGACGTCGCCCCCCGGGTCCTCGTCGGCGACGTTCCGGTAGAGCGACGCTGCGGCGAGGTGCAGCGTCCGGTGCCGCTCCGGGAGTTCGGTGCGGAGGGCGTCACGCAGTCCGGTCGCGAGCCGTCGCGAGAAGCAGCGGAAGGTGTCGCCCGCGCCGGGCACCGCGTCGAGGAATGCCAACTCGATGTTGTTGAGCGTGTCGCCGGGCTCGGCCCCTTCGACGCCGTCGCCGTCGCGTGCGGCCGCACGGAGGCGAGCGAGCACGTCGGAGCGGAAGTTCGGGAACTCGGCGAGGGTGAGGGTCGCGACCGCGGCCAAGAACTCGCGCAGCCGGGTGTCGGACGACGTCGCGACGAGGTGCGAGAGCTGCGTCATCGACTTTTCGGAGACGGGCACCTCGTCGGGAGCACCCGGGTCCCGGATCTCGGCCAGGAGCGTGAGCGTGCGGAGCTCCTCGAAGGAGCGGCCGGCGCGCTGCACGATCTCCTCGTGACGTGCGGGGTTCGCTGCCGGCAGCCGCGCGCGTACGAAGCGTCGTGCCTCGTTCGCGGTCGGTGGCGTCAGCTTCACCGGACCATCGACGGCTCCCATCTGCTGTGCGGCTCGCACCGGGACGTCACCCATCGAGATCAGCAACGCCGTGTGTGGCAGCCGCGCGAGCGGTTCGAAGAGCGACAGCCAGAGCCATTCGGATGCGGAGACCCGCGGAACCTCGGGCGTGTTGAGTCGCAGGCTTGCCAGACCCATCGAATCCTGGCCGGCGAGCGACATGGAGACGTGGAGGATGAAGATCTGCGACCCGCTGAAGGCCCTCGCCGCGTCGAGGATGGTACGCGCGACGTCGGCCTGCGCATCGGCCTGCACGGCGAAGGCGCTCGAGGAGCCGATCTTGACGAGCTTCGCTTCGATCGCCTCGGGCGTCGCACCCACCGCGCCACCGAGCCGCGTCAGCGACGTGCCGAGGTCGGTGCCGCCGAATTCGAGCCGGATGATGCGGTCGGCGGCGACGGGCTCGATTTCGAGCGCCTGCTGGATGTAATCCGAGAGGAGCGTCTTGCCCGACCCCGCACGGCCCGTCACCACCAGCTTCGGATGCGTGCCCGAGCGGACGCCCTGTACGAAGTCGCGGTAGGTCCGCCGCTTCTCTCGCCCGAGGAGCTGGAGGATCTCCTGATCGTTGCCGCTGCCCGGAGCGAGGACCACCTCGAGCTCCGGAGCCTTGAGTGGCTCCTGCCCGGTGCTCCTCCACAGGTCGTCGAGGATCGAGTAGAGGACGCGCTTGTCGGGGAGCTTCCCCTTGTCGCGATAGATGATGTTTCGAACCACGTTCGGGTTCGCGCCACGCGACTCCATCTGGGCGCGCAGCCAATTGATGCTGCCGACCACGCCATGCTCGTCCCGTCTGTTCGCGATTTCCCGCCGTACGTTCTCGAAGATCGGCCGCCAAGGGCTGGTGGTGCCGGGTCTGCCTGAGGTGGACGCCATCGACACGCAGTATACCTGGTGGACCAAAACGGGTACACAATGCCTGGGGAGCGTAAGGGACGCGTCGGAGCGGCGACCCGGCCGGCGGCGTGCCGGTGCTACACTCCCCTCATGTGCCCACTGCACGCGCCTGCGGGCGCCCGAACGAGTCCAGACGACGCGCTCGCGTTCTACCGTCGCCCGCTCTTCGACCTCGCCGGCGAGGCCTTCGAGGCGCGGAGCGAGCGAACCGACGCCAGCGTGGTCACGTACCTCATCGATCGCAACGTGAATTACTCCAACGTCTGCAACGTCGGCTGTGCCTTCTGCGGCTTCTACCGCACGCGGCGTCAGGACGACGCCTACACCCTCTCCTTCGGCGAGATCTCGGCCAAGTTGCGTGAACTCGAGGCAGTGGGCGGCACGCGCGTGTTGATGCAGGGGGGCGTCAATCCCTACCTGCCGTTCGAGTGGTACCTCGACCTGCTCGCCCACCTCAAGCGCGCGCACCCGACGATCCGCGTCGAGGCCTTCAGCCCCGAGGAGATCAAGGGGATGACGAAGCTCACGGGAATGTCGCCCCTCGAGGTACTGCGCGAACTCCAGGTCGCGGGCCTCGACGGTCTACCCGGCGGCGGCGGCGAGATGCTCGTCGACGAGGTGCGGCACGCCGCACACGTCTCACCCGCGCGCATCTCGACCGACGAGTGGCTGTCGATCATGGCCGACGCCCAGCGACTCGGGCTCTACACGACTGCGACGATGGTCATCGGTTTCGGTGAGAGCAACGCGCAGCGTGTGCAGAGCCTGATGCGCCTTCGTGATGCCCAGGATCGTGCGCTCGCAGAACACGGCAACGGCTACTCCGCCTTCATCGCCTGGACGCTCCAGACGAAAGGGGTCCGCATCGAGGGGAAAGCGCCCGGGGCCGGAGCGTTCGAATACGTGCAGCACGTGGCGGTGAGCCGGCTCGTGCTCGACAACATCGTCAACGTCCAGGCGTCGTGGCCGACGATGGGGTACAAGGTCGCCCAGACCACGCTCTTCGCTGGAGCGAACGACTTCGGCTCCACGATGCTCGAGGAGAACGTCGTCTCGCAGGCGGGTGCCCGCCTGCGTGCGACCCCCGAGCGGGAGATGGTCCGGCAGATCGTCGACGCGGGGTTCGAGCCGCGGCAGCGCGACAGCCTCTACAACGTGATCCGCACCCCCGACGTGGAGGCCATGCTCGCGCCGCCTACGCCGGTGCCGGTCGCGGCACCGGCGTAGGCGTGCGCGCGAGCGACGACGGTGCCTCATCGACCACGCCGGCCGTGGCCGAGTCGGGAACGATCGGGCGCGAACTCTGGACTGCCGACGTCGCCTACGCCGGCATCGGCTCGGCGCTGGGCGGGGCGGGTGTCGCGGTGCAGCGCCGCCCCGACGGCGACCGTACGATCGTCGCACTCGACACCCTCGATCGGTTGCGTCGCCGCTTCCCCGATGCGCCCACGGTGGAGCATCGCGCCGTGCTGGCACCGCCCGCAGTCAACGCGCACACCCACCTCGATCTCTCCGACATGCCGTTCACGCCAGGGCCGTACGGCGCCTTCATCGCCGAGGTGATCGCCTTCTCGCACGCGGGTCGTCGAGGTGAGGCCGCCACGCGCCGTGGGCTCGCCGAGCTCCGGGCCGCCCGCACGACGACCGTGGGCGACATCGTCACCACGGAGGAGGGCATGCGCATCCTCCTCGACGCACCCGACATCGACGGGGTGGCGTATTGGGAGGTGCTCGCACCCGACCCGGAGCGGAGCGAGGAGGTGCTCGCAGCGACAGAACGAGCGATCGACCGCTTCTCCTCCTGGCAGCGGCAGGGGGGAGTCCGCGTCGGGCTCTCGCCGCACGCGCCACACACCGTCTCACCCCGCCTCATGGTCGGGCTCACCGCGCTGGCGCGTCGGCGCGGACTCCCGATGCAGATCCACGTCGCCGAGAGTGAGGGCGAGCAGACGCTCCACCGTCGTGGCGACGGGCCGCTCGCCACGGCGCTGGCTGCGCTCGGGGCGTCGTGGGTGCCGTCGGGACGCAGCCCGATCGGCTATCTCGAGGACCTCGGTGTGCTCGAGGTGAGGCCGACGCTCGTGCACATGGTTCACGTCGACGAAGACGACGTTCGGGCCGTGGCGCGCGCGGGGAGCGCGGTCGTGCACTGCCCGCGCTCCAACGAGGCGCTCGGGTGTGGAACGTTCCCGTGGGCGCTCTTCGCCCGGCACGGCGTGAGCGTCGGCCTCGGTACCGACTCGCGCGGCTCGTCACCCGACCTCGACGTCCGGCGTGAGTGGCTGGCCGCACTGCGTCTCCACGGCGATGGGGCGAACGCCGCGCAGCTCGTGTGGTCGGCCGTCAAGGGGGGAGCGCGGGCGCTGGGCACGAGACCGCGCGCCGCGCGCCGCGGCGAGCCACTCGATGCATTGTCGTCGTGGACACTGCCTGTACACTGAGCGACAGCGCCGGGCCACCTCCGTGCCTAGCATGAGCGGAGCGAGAGCCACGCTCGGCGTGGCCGGTCGAAATCGAAAGCGACCGTAGGAGGAATGATGTCCGACGACACCGTTACATTCAGCGACGCCGACTTCAAGGCCCAGACGAGCGAGGGCCTCGTCCTGGTCGACTTCTGGGCGCCCTGGTGCGGCCCGTGTCGCATGGTCGGCCCGATCATCGACGACCTCGCCAGCGAGTACGCCGGCAAGATCCGTGTCGGCAAGCTCAACGTCGACGACAACCAGCAGACCGCGATGAGCTTTCGCGTGATGAGCATCCCCACCGTGATCCTGTTCAAGGACGGCGAACCCGTGGAGACGATCGTGGGTGCGCTGCCCAAGGGCGCCTACCAGCAGCGGCTCGAGAAGCACGTGGTGAGCCCCGCCGTCAACTAACGCCCCCACGTAGGCATGAACGCCTCGCACCCGTGCGCGCACGCGCCGCACCCGCGAGGCGTTCTTCGTGGCGCGGTCGCACGCCGGTCGCGCCGCTCAGGCCGCACGGCTCGTTTACGAGGGGGTCCGTTGCACCCCGCGCGGGCTCACGAGCCAGGCGGCGCCGTCGACCGCGTCGGATGTGAGTCGCAAGGTGTAGTCGCCGTCGCTGAAGGCCTCTACGGTGATGCGCGCGCCGCGGGGGAGGTCGAGGTCGACGAGCACGTTGGTGGTGTAGACGCCGGTTCGCAGGCGACCGATCTCCATGCGGTGGAAGGCCTCGTGCGCGACCCGCTCGACCGCTTGGGCCGCCGGGGTGTCGAACGCGGCACTGGCGGCACCAGCGGCACCAGCGGCACCGGTGGCACCGTCGACCGCCGGTGCGCAGGCGGCGACGAGCGCGAGCACGAGGAGGGCGAGTGCCAGGGGGCGGCGGGCGGACGCGATCGGGAGCATGCTCCAGCGTATCAGTCTCGGCCGCTCCCGCCGCGCTCGCTCATGATGGCCGCCAGACCGACGTGCACCACGTAGCGCTGTGCACCGCGGCGGCGGCCGTAGCGCAGGACGATGTCGAAGAGCTCGCGTTGCAGCGCCTTGGCATCCTCGAAATCGAGGTAGAGCTGGTCGCGCCAGGCCGACAGGGCGGCGGGCATGTCGGCGTCGAGGAGCGTGGCGTTGGCGGCGGGGGAGATGGCCGTTTGGACCTGCAGTCGACCGCGGGCGTCGCGATAGATTCTCGTGCCCCAACTCTCCATCGTTTCGCTCCTCGCCCGCACCACGTTGCTCCGCAGGAGGCGCTCGTGGTAGGCGTCGCGCTCGGCGAGCGCGCTCTCGAGGCTCTCGGCCCCCGTCGCCTCGAAGGGGATGAAGAAGACGTCGGCGGTCGTCCTGTAGCGGTGGATCGAACGGCCCGCGCGTGCGACGGTCTCGACCACCTCGATGAGTTCCAACTGCTGGAGGCGCTTGACGCGCCGCAGCACCGTGTTGGGGAGTTCGCCGGTCTCGCTCGCTGCTTCGCCCACGCTCCGGTCGACGCCGAGGAAGGGCTCGATCTGTCGCAGCCCCGACGGGCGCAGGAGCCAGCGCGCCGCTGCCGGGTCGCGTACTACGACGATTCGACCAGGGTGGGCCGGACGCTCGTCCCCCGCGGTCACGCTACGTGAACCTCGCTCTAGCATGTCATGTTGAAGCGTAGCAGACTGATGGGACCGGCGGGGCTCGCCTCGCAGCCCGCCACGGATGAACGAACCCGGCCCGGCGCTCCGTCGACGGGCGAACGTTGGAGGAGACCATGCCAGACCACGCCCCCAAGAACAGCTTCGGTGCCCGCACCACCTTCGAGACCGGCAGCGGCTCGGCGCGCTACTACCGACTCGACGCCCTCGCGGAACAGGGGTACGGCGATGTCTCGCGCCTCCCGTTCTCCATCAAGGTGTTGCTCGAGAGCCTGCTCCGGAACGAGAACGGCTACGACGTCACGGAGGACGACGTGAAGCGCCTCGCGGCCTACGACGCCGCCGCGCCGGCGAAGGTCGAGATACCCTTCAAGCCCGCACGTGTCGTACTGCAGGACTTCACGGGCGTACCCGCGGTGGTCGACCTCGCCGCACTCCGCTCGGCCATGCACCGCATCGGCGGCGATCCGCAGACGATCAACCCGCTCGTGGCCGTCGACCTCGTCATCGACCACAGCGTGCAGGTCGACGAATACGACAGTCCGCTCGCGCTCGTCAACAACGCCACCATCGAGTTCGAACGCAACAAGGAGCGCTACGAGTTCCTCCGCTGGGGCCAGGCGGCGTTCCACAACTTCGCGGTGGTGCCGCCTGCCTCCGGCATCGTGCACCAGGTCAACCTCGAGTACCTCTCGCGCGGCGTGCAGCACCTCACGCAGGGCGACGAGACGGTCGTCTACCCGGACTCGCTCGTCGGCACCGACAGCCACACCACCATGATCAACGGCCTCGGTGTCGTCGGCTGGGGGGTCGGCGGTATCGAGGCCGAGGCCGTGATGCTCGGGCAGCCGATCTACATGCTCACACCCGAGGTCGTGGGCTTCAAGCTCACGGGGCGACTCCCCGAGGGCTCGACGGCGACCGATCTCGCGCTCGTCGTGACCGAAACGCTCCGAAACCACGGCGTGGTGGGGAAGTTCGTCGAGTTCTTCGGCCCCGGGCTGTCGAGCATGACGCTCCCGGACCGAGCCACCATCGCCAACATGGCGCCAGAGTACGGCGCGACCATGGGCTTCTTCCCGGTCGACGACGAGACGCTCCGATACCTCACGCAGACCGGTCGCCTCCCGGACGAGGTCGAGCTCGTCGAGCGCTACTGCCGCGCGAACGGCATGTTCCGGAGCGACGACCTCGAGGACCCGCAGTTCCAGGAGACGCTCGAACTCGATCTCTCGACCGTGCTGCCGAGTCTCGCCGGGCCGAAGCGCCCGCAAGACCGAATCCTGCTCTCCGACATGCACCGGGAGTGGAAGGCCGATCTCACGAAGAGCGAAGTCGCACGCGGCTTCGGGCTCGCCGAGGATCGCCTCGACGACGCCGTGTCCATCGACTACCGCGGGGAGCGCGTGCGATTGACGCACGGCGACGTCGTGATCGCGGCAATCACCTCGTGCACGAACACCAGCAACCCGAGCGTGATGCTCGCCGCAGGCATGGTCGC
The DNA here is from genome assembly GCA_013697735.1 of Trueperaceae bacterium. GTDB lineage: Bacteria > Deinococcota > Deinococci > Deinococcales > Trueperaceae > SKWV01. Next base: position 15,560 of record JACCWH010000237.1, read on the forward strand.
CAAGAAGGCGTCCGAGCGGGGTCTCAAGGCGAAGCCGTGGGTGAAGACGTCACTCGCACCAGGCTCGAAGGTCGTCACCGAGTACCTCGATGACGCCGGCCTCACGCCCTTCCTCGAGGACGTCGGGTTCTATACGGTCGGGTACGGCTGTACCACGTGCATCGGCAATTCCGGGCCGCTGTCGGAGCCGATCGTCGACGCCATCCAGGGAGCCGACCTGGTGGTCGCCAGCGTCCTGTCGGGCAACCGAAATTTCGAAGGGCGCATCAACCCGCACGTCAAGGCGAACTACCTCGCCAGCCCACCGCTCGTCGTCGCCTACGCCCTCGCCGGCACGGTCGACATCGACCTCACCACCGACCCGCTCGGCACCGACCGGAACGGCGACCCCGTCCACCTCGCCGACATCTGGCCCAGCTACGAGGACGTGACTGCGGCGCTCGAGAACGCCATGCAGCCCGAGACGTTCCGGCGCCTCTACGACGGTATCGAAGAGTCGAATGCCGCCTGGAACGCCATCCCGGTCAAGGGAGGCGAACTCTACGAGTGGGACGAAGCGTCGACGTACATCCACGAGCCGCCCTTCTTCGTCGGCATGGAGCGCGAGCCCGCCCCCATCGCCCCCATCGCCGGCGCGCGCGTGCTCGTGATGGTCGGTGATTCGGTCACCACGGACCACATCAGCCCCGCAGGTTCGATCGCCAAGAACAGCCCAGCGGGCGAGTACCTCATGGCGCAGGGCGTCGAGCCGAAGGACTTCAACTCGTATGGGGCCCGTCGCGGCGACGACCGCGTGATGACGCGAGGCACGTTCGCGAACGTTCGCTTGCGCAACCAGCTCGCACCCGGCACCGAAGGGGGCTACACCACCCACTTCGGGACCGGGGAGGTGACCAGCATCTACGAAGCGAGTCGCCGCTACATCGCCGACGCCATTCCCACCGTGGTGCTCGCGGGCAGCGACTACGGTATGGGATCGAGTCGCGACTGGGCCGCCAAGGGGACCTTCCTCCTCGGTGTGAAGGCGGTGCTCGCCACGAGCTTCGAGCGCATCCACCGCTCGAACCTCGTCGGCATGGGTGTGTTGCCGCTGCAGTACGAGCCCGGCCAAGACGCAGGCACGCTCGGACTCGACGGTACGGAGACCTTCGACGTCGAGATCGACGACGACGTCGAGCCGCGGCAGACCGTACCCGTACGCGTGACGCGAGCCGACGGTAGCACCGTTCGGTTCGACGCCGTCTGTCGCATCGACACGCCCGTCGAGGTGGACTACTACCGGAACGGCGGCATCTTGCACACGGTCCTTCGGACCCTCTACCGCCGCTCCGCGTCGACGATCACCTGAACGTCGGAGGGCGCTCACGACGGGGGAGCGGCGTCGCGCGAGGGCGTCCGGCGCGCGTCTCGCGGCGCGGAGGCGAGGAGGCGAGGAGCACGTGAAACCTTCCATACCGGCGCACGGGTGCGGGAACCTATACTGGCACCGTGCGCGACATCGTCATCTTCCTGCTGATCCTCACCGGTATCTACTTCGCGGTCGGGGAATGGCGCGGCTGGTACATCGGGTTCCCGGGGCAGACGCCGGTCGTGCTCTACAAGAAGGACCACTACGCCCGCACGCCCATCCGGACGATCGCACGCTCCGACATGCCCCTGTCGATCACGGGTCAGGTGCGAGCCGGCACGGTGAGGATCCAGGTCTTCTACGAACGCCCCGCGAGTTTTCAGACGAACCTGCAAGGGGCTCCCGAGCGCATGATCCACGAGTCGACGTTCACACGAGGGCAACGCGTGCTGTTCAACGAGATCTTCGACCAGGGACGCGGCATCTACACGATCGCCATGACCTACGAGGGCGCGAGCGGAACCTTCCGCTTCGCGCACCCGTCCGCCTCCGAGCTCTGAGGCGGTCCGTGCGGCAGCGAGTCACACGGTGAAGGCGGCGGCGTGGCGTGTCGCGGGAGCGCTCCTCGGAGGGCTCCTCTTGCACGTCGCGCTCGCGCAGCCGCTCGTTCGGGTCCTGCTGGAGCAGCACGACGGGACCGCCCAGGTGACGTTCGACGGACCCCACCGCGGCGCGATCGACGGGCGCCCGTTCTCGACCCCGTTCGGGCTCACGTGGCCCATCGAGGTCCGAGGCGACCGCCTCTACATGGAGGGACGCGACATCGGGCGGCAACTCGACCTGGCACCCGAAACGGGCCTGCTGCGCTTCGAGGGGCGGCGCTACCGCGGGACGTTGCGCCTCGTGGCCGCCGATGGACGGCTCATGGCCGTGAACGTGCTCGACCTCGAGAGTTACCTCCGCGGAGTGGTGCCATCGGAGATGCAGGCGAGTTGGCCCATGGAGGCGCTGAAGGCGCAGGCGGTCGCCGCCCGCACCTACACGCTCGTCAACGTCGCTCACGATTCGCTCTACGACGTCTGTGCCACCACCGACTGCCAGGTCTACCGAGGGGTCGAGGCGGAGCACCCGAGGAGCGACCAGGCGATCGCCGAGACGGGCGGCTTGGTCCTGACGTACGACGGCGGCTTCGCGCGCACGTACTATCACGCCGACAGCGGTGGCGTGATCGCGTCGTCGGGCGAGGTGTGGGGCATGACGCTGCCCTACCTACAGGCCTTCCAGGACGTGGCGGCGACCGGCCCGCACCGACGATGGGAGGCGCGACTCGAACCGGCGGTCGTGGCCGCCTCGCTCGCCGCCCTCGGCAGGAGCGTCGGTCCCGTCCGACGGGTGCGCGTGCTGGCCGTGAGTGAGTCGGGGCGGGTGGCGCGACTCGAGGTGACCGGTGACGCCGGGTCGAGCGTGCTCGAAGGCAACGTCGCGCGCACACAGGCGCGTGCGTGGGGTCTCAAATCGACCCGGTTCGTGATGACGGGCGACCTGCACGTGCGGGGTGAGGGGTGGGGGCACGGGGTCGGCATGAGCCAGTACGGCGCGCGCCAACTCGCCCTCTCGGGGCACGGTTTCGCCCAGATCCTCGGTTTCTACTATCCCCATACGGCGATGCAGCGCGTGGCGAGCGTCGCGCAGCACTAATCGCCGCACGGCACGACCGCCCGTACCCCCCGGGGATAGCGCAGCGTCGGTTCGCCGATGATCTGCACCCCGATGGTCTGCACCCCGATGATCTGCACCCCGGCGACCTGCTAGCCTGTCGGCGTACGGCCGCCGGCCCATGCGGGCCGAGAGCGGAGAGGGAGGAGCCGAATGCGCGCGTTCAAGGGCATCGTGCGGGACGGTCGCATCGACCTCGCAGAGGGCGTGCACCTCCCGGAAGGCACGCACGTAACGGTCACCGTCGGCGAAGCCGAGCTCGTGCGCTCCACGCTGCGGGCTGCCCTGCGTCGCAACGTCCGACGTCGCAGCCGCGGGCGGCGCTGGGGCCCGATCTATACCGCCGACGCCGGGGACGGGTGACGCACGGCGACCGGCCGGCGCCTGCCGCCCACCGTCTCACGCTCGTTCCGACGCCGATCGGCAACCTCGGCGACGTCACCGTTCGCGCGCTCGACGTGCTGCGTGCGGCGGACGTGGTGGCCGCAGAAGACACCCGGCGAAGTCGCACCCTGCTGGACCGCTACACGATCACCACGCCGCTCGTGCGCCTCGATGCCCACACCATGAGCGCTCGCGCGCCACGCCTCCTGGAAGAACACGCCCACATGGCCTTCGTGACCGATGCCGGCAGCCCCGGCATCAGTGATCCCGGCGCCGACCTGGTGCGTATCGCGCTCCGGCAGGGCGTCCACGTGGAGGCGCTGCCGGGGCCGACTGCGTTCGTGCCCGCGCTGGTGCTCTCCGGGCTCTCCGTGGCGCGCTTCACCTTCGAGGGTTTCCTTCCGCGCCGCGGCGGCGCGCGTCGCGAGCGGCTCGAGGCGATCGCACGCCGCGATCACACCAGCGTCGTGTACGAGTCGCCCCACCGCCTCGCGGCCACGCTCGGCGATCTCGCCGTCACGTGTGGAGCCCGGCGTTCGGCCGCAGTTGCGCGGGAACTGACGAAGCGCTTCGAGACGGTCGAGCGTGGGACCCTCGAGGAGCTGCGGGTCCTCTTCGAGGCGACGCCCGCGCTCGGCGAGATCGTGATCGTGGTCGAGGGGGCGGACCTCGCCGAAGCGACCGCAGGAGGTGGGGCTTCGGGGGCCGACGCCGAAGTCCGCGCCGATCCCGTGGCGGCGGCCGAAGCGCTCGCTGCACGGGGCCTACGGGGGCGCGACCTGCTGCAGGCGCTCCTCGAACGCGGCGTCGCGCGCCCGCAGGCCTACCGCCTCTCCGTGCGCCACAAGCGCGACGTCGGCGACGACGAAGGGTAGGATGCCGAGCGCGACTGCGCGCCATCGGCGCGAGCGCCACCCTTCGATGACCGAAACCGCACCCCCCACGACCGAGCCGATCGCGCTCCAGTCGAACGGAGTCGACACACCGAGCCGCGTGCGACTGCTCGGCCTCCCAGGTGTCGCGCGGCTCGCGCGCTTCGCTCGCCACGACGGTCCTGCCGTCCTCGTCACGACCGCCGAGCGGCTGCCGCGGCTCGAGGCGACGGGCGTCTTTGGGGTTCGGCGCAGCGTCGACCCGACCCTCGAGGATTGGCACGAGCGCGCTGAGAAGGTCGTGCTCAGCGTGCAGCACGCGCTCACGCCGTTCCCCAGCGACCCGTCTCGCTACGCCCTGGAGCTCGCGGTCGGAGGTACGTACGCGCGCGACGACCTGCTCGAGCGCCTCGTGCGCTACGGCTACACGCGCGACGAGGCGCCCGGCTTCAGGGTGCGGGGCGACACGATCGAGATCCTCGCGAGCGACGATGCAACGCTCCCGCCGCTCCGTCTCGAGTTCTTCGGCAACGAGCTCGAGTCGATGACTCGCTCCGGTGTGGGCGTGCCGAGCACCGTCATCGGACCGCGAGATCTGGCGGCGCTGCACGAGGCGGAGGAGGCCGACGCCGACGCCCCCGCACCGTGGACGTCGAGCGTCCTGGCGTCGCTTCCGGGCACCGTCTACCTCGACGCCCCCGAATTGATGGAGGGGGAGCTCGGCGACGCCGGCCCCCTGTGGCACGCGCTGCGGGAGCGCGACGTGGTCTCGTTCGGACGCGATCCCCTCGACCTGAGCGTCCGTGCACCCACGGAGGTGTCGCTCCCGCACTATCGCGCGAAGCTCCGTGACGCAGCGGCCGACCTCGAGACCTGGCTCCGAGACGGCTACGCCGTCCACCTGTTGCTCGGCTTCGAGCGGACGGGACGCTACCTGCGCGAGCGCGTCATCGATCACCTCCCAGTCGCCTGGCACCGCGACGTGGCGCAGCGCGAGGGCGAGGTCGCGATGATCCTCGCCCCTCGGCTCGAGGGGGGGTACCGCGATCCGGAGCGGCGCGAGGTCGTCGTCACGGAGGAGCTGCTCTACGGCTACCAGGGCGGCCGGAGCCTCAAGCGCCTCCCGGGCCGTGGCGTCCACGATCCGACCTCACTGAGTGTGGGCGACTTCCTCATCCATCCGGACCATGGCGTCGGCCGCTTTCTCGGCCTCGAGCCTCGGCAAGTGGTGGGCGTGACGCGCGACTACCTGTTGCTGCAGTACGCGGGGGAGGGGAAGCTCTACCTGCCGGTGGAACACCTGCCGATGCTGCGGCGGCACAGCGGGACGACCGACGATCCCCCGCGGCTCTCGACACTCGGCACCAACGAGTGGTCGCGCTCTCGCGAGCGTGCTCGGGCGAGTGCGGAGAAGCTCGCGGCCGAGCTCATCAAGAGCTATGCCGCGAGGCAGGTCGCCTCGGGCGTCTCCTTCGGGCCACTTCCGGAGTGGGATCCGGAGATCGAGTCGGGGGTCGATTTCGACCTCACGCCCGACCAGGTGACCGCGGTCGCGCAGACCTTCGCCGACATGGCGAAGCCGGTGCCGATGGATCGACTCATCTCCGGCGACGTCGGCTTCGGCAAGACGGAGGTGGCGATCCGCGCCGCGCATCGCGTGGTGGGGCACGGCTACCAGGCGGCGATGCTCGTGCCGACCACCGTCCTCGCCAGCCAGCACTTCGAGACCTTCAAGGAGCGCTTCGCGGGACTCCCGGTGCGTGTGGAGATGCTGTCGCGCTTCTCGAGCGACAAGGAGGCCGACGTCGCCATGCGCGGCCTCGCCGACGGCACCGTCGACGTGGTGATCGGCACGCACCGGCTGCTCTCCGAGGGGTTGCGCTTCGCGCGTCTCGGTCTCCTGATCGTCGACGAGGAGCACCGGTTCGGGGTGCAGCAGAAGGAGCGTCTCAAGGCGCTCAAGAGCGATCTCGACGTCATCTCGCTCTCCGCGACACCCATCCCGCGAACGCTCTACATGAGCCTCGTCGGGCTACGCGACGTATCGCAGATCATGACCCCGCCGGTGGGGCGCAAGCCGATCCAGACGGTGCTCCAACCCTACGACCCGATCACGGTGCGCGACGCGATCCTGTTCGAGATCGAGCGCGGTGGGCGCGTGTACTACATCCACGACCGCATCGGTTCGATGAGCCTCCGCGGGCGGACGCTCGCGCAACTCGTACCCGAGGCCCGCATCGGCGTCGCGCACGGTCAGATGGCGTCGGACGAGCTCGAGGACGTGATGCTCGGGTTCCACGAGGGGGCGTTCGACGTGCTCCTCGCCACCACCATCGTCGAGTCGGGGCTCGACGTGGCGGGGGCGAACACGCTCGTGATCGAGCGTGCCGATCGACTCGGCCTCGCGCAGCTCTACCAGCTCCGGGGCCGTGTCGGGCGACGGCAGACGGAGGCGTGGGCCTACCTGCTCTACCCCGGGAAACTGACCGAGCAGGCCCAGCGGCGGCTCTACGCCATCGCCGAGCTCGACGACCTCGGCAGCGGCCATCGGCTTGCGGAGAAGGACATGGAGATCCGCGGCGTCGGTAACCTCCTCGGGCCGGAGCAGCACGGGCAGATCGCCGCCGTGTCGCTCGAGGTCTATACCGAGATGCTCGCTGAGGAGATCGCCAAGCTCAAAGGGGAGCGCGCAGCAGACGGCGTCCCCAGGGTGGCGATCGACCTCGCCGTGGATGCGCGCCTCTCACCGGGGTACGTGGCCGACGACGCCGCGCGCGTGGGGTACTACGGTCGCTTGGCCGAGGCCGCCACGCTCGCCGACCTCTCCAACGTCACGCGCGAACTCCGTGAGCGCTACGGCCCCTTCCCGAGTGAGGTGCGCGCCTTCATCGACCTCGCCAAGCTCCGTCTCCTGGCAGCCGGGCGTGGCGTCGCGAGCATCACCGAGCACATGACCGACGTGCAGATCTCGTTCCACGACGCCGTCGTCGACTACGACCCGCGTCGCATCAAGGAGCTGCGCTTCACCGTCGCGGCGACCCGCTATCCGCCCGGCTTCTCGATCAAGAAGCGTGGCATCGGCGAGGGAGCACAGCTGCTCGGCGCGATCACCGACGTACTCTTCGCCTGCGCGTGAGACGCGACGGCGCACGAAAGACACGCCCCGGGGGAGTGAAACCCCGGGGCGCGTCTTTCGTGCCTTGGTGAGGTCTAGAAGTGGTAGTTGAAGCCGAGGCGCCCAGCGAAGCCGAAGCCGAAGGGCGCGAGGCCGATCGACGGCCCCACTTCGAAGAAGACGCCACCCTGGGGGAGGCCCACATCGACGAGGCGATACTCCGCACCGACGAGCAGGTTGACGCTCGCAGCGAGGCCGGCGCCGAAGCCGAGCCCGATGCCGCCGCCGACGTAGGTCGAGAGGGGGGCGAGGCCGGTATCGAGATTCAAGTTGTAGAGGGCGTCGACGCCGAAGGAGAAGCCCACGGGGAAGTAGTTGTAGCCGAGATTGGCACGAACGTCGAGGTTGTTCACGACGTTCTCGACACCGAAGTGCAGCGAGGCTCCGGGGAAGCCGGCACTGATGCCAGCCCACGTGCCGGTCTGCGCGAAGGTGGCACCGGTGCCCAAAGCGGCGACGGCGATCAAGGAGATGAGGAGCTTACGCATGCGGACCCTCCAGGGTGGAATGAGAAACTCGGACGCTTCTCGTATGCCGGGTTATATCACGTTACCGACGGCGTGCACGAGGGAATGCTCACAGAAAGCTCACTCCGAGACCGTCCAGGACGACATAGTGCTGCATTCGCGAGGCGCCGGTGGCATCACCGCGACGTCGAGCGCTCGACCCAGCGACGGCGAGCGCCACGCACGAGCGGAACGGCGGCGTTGCACGCCGGAACGCGTCCGTGACGCACGGCGTGGGCTGCCAGCAGGTCGGCCTCGTCGGCTTGCGGTATGCGACTGAACCGGTAGCGCCAGAAGACCGCGCGCTGGGCGACGCAGCCGTCTTTCGCCAGGTGCTGGCGCAGACGGTTGGGGACGTCGGTCGCCGATTGACCGATGTAGATGACGCATCTGTCGGCGTCGGCGAGCTCGTAGACGCCAGGCAGTGCGTCGCGGCCACGCGGGGCCGGGAGGCGGTCGAGCGACCGCCAGCGTGCTGCGATCGGCACGTCAGACCTCGTATCCGAGTTCGCGCAGTGCGTCGCGGTCGTCGCGCCAGTCGCGTCGCACCACCACTTCGAGGTCGAGGTAGACGCGCCGCTGCATGAAGAGTTCGAGCTGCTTGCGCGCGGTGCGCCCGATCTCCTTGATCATCGCGCCCCCCTTGCCGAGCACGATCGGGCGGTGCCCCATCTTCTCGACCCAGATCTCCGCGTGCATGTAGACCGGCTCGTCGCGTCCTTCGGGCGGGTCGCGCCACTCCGTGACGTTCACGGCGACCGCGTACGGGATCTCCTGGCGGAGGTGGGTCATGGCGCTCTCGCGAACGAGCTCTGCAACCCACGTCTCGCGCGACTGATCGCTGCGGACGTCGCCGGGGAAGAAGAACGGGTTCGACGGGAGCAGCTCGAGGAGGTCGTCGCGAAGGGCGTACACGGCTTTGGGGTCGTTCAGGGCCGAGATCGTGATCACGCGCTCGACCTTCGGGGCGAGGTCGCCGTAGAGCGCGAGCGCCTCGTCCGGGTACTTGGCGGCGTCGACCTTGTTGCCAACGAGCCAGACCCGGGCCTCGGGTCCGATGCCCCCCAGCATCCGTGCGACGTCCCTGTCTTCGTCGCCAGGGGGGCGCCGCAGGTCGACGACCCAGAGCACGACCTCCACGTCGATGACGCTATCGCGCACGGACTGGTTCATCGCCCCCGAGAGCGCCGTCCCTCCCCGGTGGTAGCCGGGCGTGTCGAGGAACACGAGTTGGCGGTGTTCGACGGAGTAGATCCCGCGAACGCCCCGGCGCGTGGTCTGCGGCTTGTTGGTGATGGGCGCCACCTTGACACCGAGGAGTGTGTTCAGGAGCGTCGACTTGCCGACGTTCGGCTTGCCGACGATGGCGACGAAGCCGGCGCGCGTCGGGGTGTCGCCCGGCGGCTGGAACGGGCCGTCGAACGTCTCGCCCTCCGGCAGCCCACCCTCGTGGAGCGCCTCGAGGCCGTGCGCCTCGGGGTCGTGAGGCGCGTCGTCGTGCCCGTCGTCGTCGGCGTCGTGGGCCCAGTCGAGGTCGGCGCCTTCGGCGCTCGCAGCGCGTTCCTGATCCTGATCGTGATCGGTCATGTCGATCCCTTCCGCTCACGGCATGCGTGATCGCCCTACCGTACCCGTCGGCCGAGACTCGTGCAGCGCAGGCGTGGCCCCCGGGACCCGCTGCGGAGAGGGCGGCGCCCGTGTCGCAATGGGTCGTGAGCACACGAGGACCACACGAGAACGAGGGCCCTCCGGAGAGGGCCCTCGTGCGTATGGTTGCGGGGACAGGATTTGAACCTGTGACCTTCGGGTTATGAGCCCGACGAGCTACCAGACTGCTCCACCCCGCGGCGAACGCAAAAACAATCGTACACCCGGGGCTCGTGATGTGTCAATCGCGCATGGACGGGCCGCGGGCGCCATGGTCGCGACGGATCGCCCAGGGGCCACCCCAGTGACCGATAGTCGTCAGCGCACCACGTCGAGCACGAGCGGCCGCCGCACTTCGCTCGAGCCGATCCTCGCGGCGCCCTCGAGCGCGAGGAGCGCATCCTCGACCGCCGAGCCGCCGCGGTGAAGGAGCGTCACGAGTGCGTCACCTGCCGACACGTGGTCGCCGACCTTGACGTGCACGTGGGCGCCCACGGCGAGGTCGATGGCGTCGCCCTTGCGTCTGCGGCCGCCACCGAGCCGCGCGACGGCGAGACCCACGCGCTCCGCGTCGAGCGCGAGCAGCTCGCCGCTCGAGGTGGCGCGCCAGACGCTCGTGTTCGGCGCCACCTCGAGCGCATCGAGTGCGGAGACGTCGCCGCCTTGCGCCGCGATCCAGCGCTCGAATCGCTCCGCCGCCCGGCCGTCGGCGAGCGCCGCAGCCACGTCGCCTTCGTCGAGATCGAGCCCGCTCGCCTGCAGTACCTCGGTCGCCAGGACGAGCACCAGCGCTCGCACGTCGGGTGGGCCGTCGCCGCGGAGCGTGGCGAGCGCCTCGATCACCTCGACGGCGTGGCCGACCGCGTTGCCGAGGGGCTCGTCCATGTTCGAGAGCACCGCACGCACGTTGCGCCCAGCGTGGCGCCCGATCGCGACCATCGCTCCGGCGAGTGCACGCGCCTCCTCCTCGGACTTCATGAACGCGCCGTGTCCGACCTTCACGTCGAGCACGAGGGAGCGCGCGCCGCTCGCGAGTTTCTTGCTCATCACGCTGCTCGCGATGAGCGGCACCGATGCGACCGTCGCCGTCGCGTCGCGGAGCGCGTAGAGGAGTCCGTCGGCAGGTGCGAGCTCCCCGCTCTGGCCGGTCACGGCCACGCCGATGTCGCGCGCCTGGCGCAAGAACTCGGACTCACTCAGCGTGGCACGGAAGCCCGGGATGCTCTCGAGCTTGTCGATGGTGCCACCCGTGTGGCCCAGTCCGCGCCCCGACATCTTGGCGATCGTCCCGCCGAGCGACGCCACGAGCGGCGCGAGGACGATCGTCGTCTTGTCGCCCACGCCGCCGGTGGAGTGCTTGTCGAGCGTGTGGGGGAGGGCAGCGAGGTCGAGCTGGTCACCCGACGCCGCCATGATGCGGGTGAGATCGGCGGTCTCGCGTTCGCTCATCCCACGCCAACAGACCGCCATGAGCCACGCGGCCACTTGATAGTCGGGGATCTCACCGCCCACGAAGCCCAGCACGAATGCCTCGAGGTCGTCGTGCGCGTGCTCCTCCCCACGCCGCTTGGCGAGGATCACCTCGACCGGGTTCATCGTGCACCCCTCATGCGCCCTCGGGAGTCGCCGCACGCGCGCGCCGCACGGCGGCGGTCACTTCGCTCGCTTCGTCCCATGTCAACACCTCATCCGTGCGCTCCAGCGTCCGCTCGTGGCCCTTGCCGCAGAGCAGCACCACGTCGCCGGGCCGAGCGGAGGCGATCGCGGCCGCGATCGCCTCGCGGCGGTCGGGGATCACCAGGAAGTCCACCCCGGGGCGGGCACCCGCCGCCACGGCGCTCGCGGCCATCGTCGCCAGTATGGCGCCCAGATCCTCGCTGCGGTGATCTTCTTCGGTGAAGACCGCGAGGTCGGCGCCGGCCACGGCGGCGCGCGCGATCGGCTCGCGCTTCCCGGGATCGCGCTCGCCGGCCGCGCCGATCACCACGATCTTCCTCCCGCCTGCCGCCGTGGCGATGGCCGCGAGCGCCTTGGCGAGCGCGGGGGCGGTATGGGCGAAGTCCACGATCACGCCGAAGGGCTCCTTCGACACCAGCTGCATCCGCCCGGGCACGCCCGGGAACGTAGCGAGGCTCCGCACGCCGTCGTGCCACGGCACGCCGACGAGATCGGCGGCGGCGAGCGCCGCGAGGGCGTTGTGCACGTTGAACGTCCCCACCATCGGCAGCGCCACGGTGATGGGGTCGTGGTCGCGGACCACGAGGTCGAAGGTGATCCCGGTCGCGCGCACGTCGATACGCTCCGCCCGAACGTCCGCGTCGGGGTGGACGCCGTAGGAGCGCAGCGAGCGTGCGACGGCCGCGAACGCCGCGAAGGCGGGATCGTCGCGGTTGAGGATCGAGATCGGCGCGCGTCGCACCAGCGTCCGCTTCGCCTCGAGGTACGCCTCGAGGGTGCCGTGATCGTCGAGGTGCTCGGGCGTGAACGTGGTCCAGACGCCGATGGCGTAGGCGACGTGCTCGAGGCGTCCGAGCGCGAAGCCGTGCGAGCTCGACTCGACGACGGCGAGCGTGACGCCGGCGGCGCGCATGCGCGCCAGCACCGCATGGACCTCCGTCGCCTCGGGGGTGGTGAAGTGCCCGGGGAGTGTCTCGTGCGAGCGGCCGATGCGCACGCCGACCGTGGCGAGCAGACCGGCCACGGCGTCGTCTCGCTCCCCCTGCAGGATGTGGTGGAGGAGCGTCGCGGTGGTGCTCTTGCCATCGGTACCGGTCACGCCGATCGTCGTCAGCGCGCGCGACGGGTGGTCGTGGAAGGTGGCGGCGAGCGCGGACGTCGCCCAGCGATCGTCGGCGACGTGGACGTAGGGAACACCCCCGGCAACGTGCGTGCTCCCCGACCGCGTGCCGACCACGCAGACGGCGCCGCGCTCGATCGCTGCAGGTACGAGGTCGTGAGCATCGGAGCGACGGCCGACCCGGGCGACGAAGAGGCTGCCGGGGACGACCCGGTCGTGCGACTGCGCGACGCCCCTGACCCGTACGTCGTCGACGTCGTCGCGCAGCACGCCGAGCGCGTCGCGGAGGAGGTCGCGCAGGTGCCACACCCCCGATCCGGCGCTCATCGCACCGCCAACGGCTCGAGGCCGTTGCGCTCGAGCAACTCGAACACCGTGCGTCGGTCGTCCTCGCGACGCACGACGTCGAGCCGGTCGACGTCGAGTACCAGCACCGGCGAGGCGTCGTACGAGGTGATCCAGCGCTCGTAGTTCGCCGCGATGCGCTCGAGGTAGGCGTCGCTCACGTCGTGCTCGAACGATCGCCCACGCAGGGCGATGTGCCTCCGCACCGTGGGGAGCCCGGCGCGCAGGTAGACGAGCAGGTCGGGCCGCCGCAAGGAGCGCCGGACGGCGTCGTACATGCCGTGGTAGACGGCGAAATCGCGCGCATCCATGTGACCGTCGTCGAAGAGCGCGCGCGCGAACACGGCCGCGTCCTCGTCGACCGTGCGGTCCTGGACGACGCGCTCCTCGGGGTTCACCTGGTCGAGATGCTGCCGCAGGCGCGTCGCGAGGAAGAATATCTGGGAGTGGAAGGCCCACCGTCGCATGTCGGCGTAGAAGTCGCTGAGGTAGGGGTTCTCGTCGACCGCCTCGAGAACGGGGCGAAGATTGTAGCGCTGGGCGATCAGTCCCGTGAGGGTGGACTTGCCCGCGCCGATCGTGCCCGAGATCGCGACGTACATGCCGACGACGATACCAGGCCGCGTGTGGCCTGATCAGGACGGCGCGAGCGCCTGTGCTATCATCTCGCAACTGATGGATGACATCCCGCCGAGTTCGCACTCACGGCGCTCCCTTCGCACTCCGCTCCTCGTAGTCCCGGTCGTCGCCCTTCTCACCGTCGCCTTCGCGCAGAACGCGCAGGCGAGTGGCATCGGCGTGGGACAGATCGTGCTCCTGGTGGTGCTGCTCGTGCTCTCCGGCCTGATTTCGGGCTCGGAGACCGCGCTCACGGCGCTGGGCGAATGGAAGATCCGCCAACTGCGCGAGGAGGGGGGCGACCCGAGCGGCGTCTACGGCTTGCTCGAGCGCGAGCCGACGCGCTTCATCACCACGCTCCTCATCGGCAACAACCTCGTGAACATCTCCGCCACCGCCCTCGTCACGCAGATGAGCATCCAGCTCTCGCGCCAGGGGGCCTTCAGCGAGACGGTCGCGGTGGGGTACGCGACCGCGATCATGACCGTGTTGGTGCTGATCTTCGGCGAGATCACCCCGAAGTCGATCGCGGTGCACCACACGCTCGCCTACTCACGGCTCGCGATCAGGCCGGTGTACCTCCTCTCGGTCTTCCTCTACCCGGTCGGGCTCGCGTTCGCCTGGCTCACGACGAGCATCCTGCGACTCTTCCGGCTCGAGTCGTCTCACGACCCGTTCATCACCGAGAACGAGCTCCGGCTGATGCTTCGGAGCGCCGAGGAACACGGCGTGATCGAGGCGAACGAGCAGGCCATGATCCGCGGGATCATCGATCTCGAGGAGACCGTCGTCCGCGAGGTGATGACGCCGCGTGTCGACGTCGTCGGCCTGCCAGCGCACGCCTCGCTCGAGACGATGCTGGCGCTCGTCACCGAGCACGGCTACAGCCGGCTCCCCGTCTACGGCGAGACCATGGACGACATCCGGGGCGTGGTCTACGGGCGCGATCTGCTCCCGTTCCTCGGCCGCTCCGAGGCGCTCACACAGACGACGGCGGCCGACATGATGCAGCCGCCGCAGTACGTTCCCGAGACGCTCTCGATCCTCAACCTCATGCGCGACATGCGCATCCGCAAGAACCACATGGCGATCGTGGTCGACGAGTTCGGTGGCACTGCGGGTGTGGTGACGCTCGAGGACATCATCGAGGAGATCACGGGCGAGATCTACGACGAGACCGACGAGGACGAGGAGGAGGACTTCCTCCCGCTCGACGAGCGCGTCACGAGGGTGCGAGCGTCCGTCCACCTCGACGAGGTCGAGCAACGGCTCGGCGTCGTCTTCGAGGACGACGGCGAGTACGACACCCTCGGTGGCTTCATGGTGTCGGAGTTCGGTCGGATACCGCAGTCCGGGGAGTCGCTCGAGCACGACACCGTCCGCTTCACCGTCGATGAGGCCGACGAGCGGCGCGTGGTCTCGGTCTTCGCCGAGACCGTCATCGACGACGAGCCGAGCTTCCCGGCGGCGTCGGACGAGGCGTCGCCGTAGGCGAGGACGCCACGGCAGCTGTGGCGTCGACGTAGCGCCGCGCGACGCGGGCGCCGATGCGCGTCAGCAACTCGTAGGAGACGGTCCCCGCCCGTTCGGCGAGCCTCTCCGTGTCGGGTCCGCCGGGACCGAAGGCGATCGCCGTGTCGCCGAGCGCGACATCGCCACCGTCGGCGCCGACGTCGAGCATGAGCTGGTCCATGCACACCCGCCCGACCACGCGCACCTCGCGTCCGTGGAGGTGCATCCAGCCGACGTTCGCGAGTGCCCTCGGGTACCCGTCGGCGTAGCCGAGTCGCACCGTCGCCACGACCGTGTCGGTGGCAGCCGTCCAGCTGGCACCGTACCCGATGGTGTCGCCACCACGAACCCGCTTGATGAACGTCACCGGTGCCCGGACGCTCACCACCGGCTCGAGGTCGCCGGCAGCGGCCCGCACCGACGGCGAGGCGTGGTGGCCGTAGAGCGCGATGCCGGGGCGCACCATGTCGTGGTGGGCGTGCGGGAGCACGAGCGCGGCGGCGGAGTTCGCCGCGTGCGCGATCGGCGGGCGGAGTCCGGCGCGCTCGAGGTCGGTCAGTGCGCGCTCGAAGCGACCGAGCTGCCGTCCGGTGTGGCTGCGCGCGTCGGCGGCGTTCGGATCGTCGGAATCGGCGAGGTGGGTCCAGACGCCCTCGACGTCGGTGTATGGCGACGTCGCCGCGGCACGCACCAATGCCACGGCCGCTTCCGCCGGTACGCCGAGGCGTCCCATGCCGGTGTCGAGCTTCACGTGGACCCGCACGACGCGCGTCGGCCGGGCGGCCTCGATGGACCGTAGGCTCGCCTCGTCGGCGACCGTGATCGCGACGTCGTGCTCTGCGAGCTCGCCGATGCGCTCGTGCACGACCCCGAATACCAACACCGGAGCCGTGACGCCCGCAACGCGCAGCGACAGCGCCTCGTCGGCGGTGGCGACCCCGAAGCGGTCGACGCCGAACGACTGCAGGGCGGGCGCGATCATTCCTGCGCCGTGCCCGTAGGCGTCCGCCTTGACGGCGGCGAGGAGCAGGGTACCGGGCGCGAGTCGCTCCCGGATGCGGAGCACGTTGCGATGGAGGGCCCCGAGATCGACGAGTGCGACCGGAGCGTCGTCGTGCCTCATCGCGTCCAGGTCGACTTCCGCTCGACCCATTTCACCAGGCTCGACGCCGCCAAGGTGAGCGCGATGTAGAGCAACGCCACCGTGTTGTAGGGCGGGAACGTCATGAACGTCGATGCCTGGAACTCACGTGCACGCTGCGTGATGTCGCGCACGGAGAGGATCGAGAGGAGCGACGTGTCCTTGAGCATGGCGATGAACTCGTTCCCGAGCGGCGGCACCACGATTCGCAGCGCTTGTGGCAGCACGACGTGCCGCGTCGTCTGCCATGGAGCGAGCCCGAGACTCCGCGCCGCCTCGCGCTGCCCCTTCGGCACCGCCTCGATGCCGGCGCGGAAGATCTCCGCCATGTAGGCGGCGTAGCCCAACGACAGGGCGACCACGCCGCGAGACATCCGCGTCATGTCGATCGCGCCCCCCGTCGCTTCGCGCAGCGCCCCCTGGAGCGGAAAGCCGACGTAGAGGATCACGACGAGCATCGGAATGCCGCGAAGCGTGTCGACGTAGAGCTCGGCGAAGATCGCCAGCGGGTGCTGGGCGCTCACGAGCGCCCCCACGGCGAGGAGCGCGAGCACGATGCCGAGCGCCGTCGCCGCCACTGCGCCACGCGCGATGCGTGGTGGCAGGAAGGTCGCCTCCCACGCGACACGAACCCCCTGGGGCACGGCCGACAGCGGGACGAACGCCGCCGAGACGTCACCCTCGGCGAGCCGGAGGAGCGCTCCGTCGACGCCGTCGACGGCGCGAACCGCGAGGGGCACGGGCTCCCCCTCGATTCCTGCAAACCGGCCGCTGCGCACTGCATCCGCGACACCGGACGGGGTGCCCTGCACGATCGCGACGCGGGCGCCGGGCGTGATCTCGCCGGCGAGCGCCCAAGTGGCCCGCGGCTGGAGCCACAGCGCAGTGGCGACCGCGAGCGCCCCGATCGCGAGGTAGCCGCAGCGGCGCCACGTCGTCCGACGGGCGCGAAGCACCAGCAGCCACGCCAGCACGAGGCCCAGCACCATCGAGGCGAGGTAGGCGGCGACCGTGGCGGTAATCGTCACCCAGATCCCGGGGAGGATGAAGGTGAGCGCCCGGCGGTAGCTCTCCGCGGTCGCGAAGATGTAGAGCACGAAGGGGAGGGCCGAGAGGAGGATGAGCGTGCTCGCTCGCCAGCCGCGCATCCGAACGGCTGCCCGCGGGGGGGCGCTCAGTCTTCCGCCACGAACCAGCGGAGCTTCAGCGCCTCGAGCGTGCCGTCGGCCTCGATCTCGGCGAGCCCCTCGTTGAACGCGTCCACGAGGTCGCTGCCGATCGGGAAGACCAAGCCGAGCGGATCTTCACCGAGACCACGGATGTCGACCACGAGGCTGCCGGCATACTCGGCCGCGAAGGCGTCGGCGGGTACCGAATCGATCACGACGCCGTCGACGTCGCCATTGAGGAGCGCCTGCACCGCCTGCGAGAAGGTGTCGTAGAGGTTGAGCCGATCGCGGCCGAAGGCGTCCTCGGCGAAGAAGGCGTTCGTGGTGCCGGTCTGCGCACCGAAGACGCGCCCCTCGTCGGCGACGAGATCATCGAAGGTGAGGTCGGCGTCGGCCACACGCACGGTGATCGCCTGGGTCACGACGTGGTAGGGCTCGCTGAACTCGACGACCTCTGCGCGCTCGGGGGTGATGGATACGCCCGATGCGACCATGTCGAACTCGCCCGCCGCGAGTGCTGGGAAGATCCCGTCCCACGCAGTCGACTCGAAGCGCGCGACGCAACCGATCCGTTCGCAGATGGCGTTCACGAGGTCGACGTCGAACCCGACGATCGTGCCGGTCTCGTCCACGAACTCGAAGGGGGGATAGGTCGTGTCGGAACCGACCGAGATCTCACGGCCGCCGAGGTCGGCAGCGAGGGCGACGGTCGCAAGGAGCGACAGGATGAACGTCGAGGGGAACTTCATGGCAACCTCCAGCGGATGCGAGCGACGTGGCGTACTGCGTGTGGCGCGGCTAGCGCACGAGCGGCTCGCCGGCAGCCTCGAAAGCGCAGCCTACCCTTGTGCTGCGCGTGCGGCAAGGTGTCGTCCGCGCTCGGGGCTCCCTCACGGCGTCGAGCGCGCATGGCGGCCGTACCACCAGTCCCAGGCCACCAGTACGAGTCCGGCGATGATACCGATCTGCACCACCGTGAGCACGTCCTGGAGCCCGGCGACCTGCAGTGCAGGCGCAAGGGTGGTGGCGTCCGTCCCGGAAGGAGCACTGCTGCGCGCCACCGACCGTGCCGCCCAGACGCTCGCGAGCACTGCGGTGCCGAGCACCTGGCCGAGGAAGCGCGTGAGCGAGAGCAAGCCCCCGCCGACGCCGGACGATCCGCGCGGAACGGCGCCCATGATGGCACTGTTGTTCGACGTCTGGAAGATGCCCATGCCGAGGCCGACGGGAAGGAACCGCACGATGTAGCCGAGCGCCGTGGTGTCGGTGTCGAGCGTGCCCACGGCGAGATAGCCGACGAGGATCGAGATCATCCCGACCAGCGTGACGGGGCGCTCACCGAAGCGGTCCGCGGCCCAGCCCGCTACCGGCGCCATCACCACCAACACGATCGGCACCACCGCCATCAGGACCCCCATCTGGGCAGGCGAGTAGCCGAGCACGCCCTCGAGATAGAAGGGCATCAGGAAGATCACGCCCGAGATGGCCACGAAGGTGGTGAGACCGCTGATCAGCCCGACCGTGAGTGCACGAGATCGGAAGAGGGAGAGATCGACCACCGGCGACGGCGCACGCCGCTCCACGGCGACGAAGGCGACGGCGGCGACCAAGGCCACGGCGAAGAGCGCCACCACGCTCGCCGCGCCGAAGCCGACCGTCTGCCCGAGCGTCAGGGCCAACGACAGCGACAGCAGTGAGGTGAAGATGGTCGCCGCGCCGGCGACGTCGAATCGTTGTCCCCTTTGCGCTTCGTAGCGCGGGACCACTCGCCAGGCGAGGAGGAGGCCGACGCCGCTCACGAGCACGCCGCCCGCGAAGACCCAGCGCCACGATGCGAGATCGGCGACGATCCCGCCGAGACTCGGACCGAGCACGATGCCGGCGGAGATGACCGCGCCGTTCACGCCGATGGCGCGACCCCGTTCCTCCGCCGGGAACGCGTCGGTCACGAGCGCCAGACCGAGAGCCGCGAGCGCTGCGGAGCCGATGCCCTGGATCGTCCGCACCGCGACCAGCACCTCGATGGAGGGAGCCAGCGCGCACAGGAGCGACCCGAGCGCGAAGAGGGCGTAGGCGACGAAGTAGACCTTGTGCTTGCCGACGAGGTCGGCGAGGCGCGCGACGATCGGTAGGAGCGCGATCGATGCCATGAGGTACGCCAACACGACCCATTGCACCGTCGCGAAGGGCGTGTCGAACGTCTTCGAGAGGGTGGGGAGGATGACGTTGACACCGGTGGCCATCACCGTCGACGCGAACGCTCCGAGCGCCGAAGAGGCGAGGATCCATCGACGACGCACGGGATCCGGCAGGCTCGTCACCGCGCCATCAGACCACACGGCCGCGGCCGCGCGCTTCGCCCGTGACGGAGGCGGTGCCTGGCTAGACTGGGGTGTGGCGACGGTCGCCGACCTCAGGACACGGCTACGCCGCCCGCTCGAGCGTGAGCTCCAGAGCGGGTGTCACGACGCCGTGGTGGTGGGCGGCCTGGAGCGGCTGGTCGAGCGGGTCGGACGTCCGTTCGCAGATGTCGCAGCCGCGCTCGACGGCTACGCCACGCTCGACCGGGAGCGACGTCGCGAGCGGGTCGAGCGCGCACTCGCGCTCCTCGCAGAGGCCGACGGCGCAGCGGCCGCGATGAGCGCGGAGCGGGGGCTCACACGGCGCCGCGCCCACGCGAGAGCCCCCGACGAAGGACCATCGCTGGACGACCGACTCGAGCGCCCGCTCGAGGAGCGTGCGCTGGACGTGGGCGCTCACGCCCCGCGCAAACTCGCGGAGATCGGAATGCGTACCTATCGCGATCTCCTCGAGCACGTCCCCCGCCGGTGGGAGGACCGGCGTGCACTGCCGTCGTTCGCCGCGATCACGGCCCTCGAACACGCCACCGTGGCCGGCGTCGTGCGCGGTCGGAAGGCGCTCCCCACGCGACGCGGGCTCTCGATCCTGCGCGTGCTGATGGAGGACGGCGTCGGTGGTCGCCTCACCGCGATCTGGTTCAACCAGCCGTGGCTCGAGGGGCAGATCTTCCCCGGGAAGCGGCTCATCGTCACCGGACGCGTCAAGCTCCGGGGGGCGCAGCTCGAGCTGCAGGTCACGGGGCACGAGGTCGACGACGAGGGGCCGTCGCTGTCGACGGGTCGGATCGTGGCGGTGTACCCGACGGTTCAGGGTACGAGTCAGGCCTACCTACGTGGCTCGGTCGACAAGCTCCTCAGCGCCCTCGGTCCGCTCGTCGATCCCCTGCCGCGGCGCCTGCTGCGCGAGCTCGACCTCGTCTCGATCGATCGAGCGTGGCGCGACCTCCACCAACCGCCGGACGAGGAGGCGCTGCGCGCCGCGCGCGCGAGACTCCGCTTCGACGAGTACCTCCTGCTCGAACTACGCGTGCTGCTGCAGCGCGAGGGGGGTGGCGCGGGGCGGCAGCACGAGGTGCCCGACGCCGACATGATGCGCTTTGCAGAGGCGCTCCCGTTCGAGTTGACGGGGGCGCAGGCGCGAGCGATCGAGGTGATCCGGCACGACATGGCGAGCGACCGGCAGATGGCTCGGCTCCTCCAGGGGGACGTCGGATCCGGGAAGACCGCCGTCGCAGCCGCCGCGGTCTGGATCGCGGTGCGTTCCGGGCGGCAGACGGCGGTCATGGCGCCGACGGAGATCCTCGCCCGTCAACACTTCATCAACCTGCAAGCGCTGCTGTGGCCGCTGGGTGTCCGCTGTGACCTGCTGCTCGGGACGGGGCCGGCGCCCGTCCGGCGCGAGGCGCGGGCTCGGATCGCGTCCGGGGAGAGCGATCTCGTGATCGGGACGCACGCGCTCATCCAAGACGGCGTCGAGTTCGTCGACCTCGGCCTCGCCGTCATCGACGAGGAGCATCGCTTCGGCGTCGAGCAGCGGCGCCGCTTGATCGCGGGCTCGCCCGACGTCTTGGTGATGAGCGCAACCCCCATCCCGCGATCCCTGGCACTCACCGCCTACGGTGATCTCGACCTCACCGTGATCGACGAACTCCCACCGGGGCGGACGCCCGTCGCGACCACCCTGCGACGGGCGACGGAGCGAACCGCCGTCTACCGCGAAGCCCTCGCCGACGTCCGCGCCGGGCACCAGGTCTACGTGGTCGCGCCGCTCATCGACGACAGCGAAGCGCTCGAAGAGGTGCAGTCGGCCACCCGCCTCGCCGACGATCTGCGCGCGATCTGGGGCGACGCAGTCCGTCTCGGGCTGCTGCACGGCCGGATGCCGGGGCCGGAGAAGGAGGGCGTGATGGAGGCATTTCGCGCCGGGGCGCTCGACGTGCTCGTGTCGACCACCGTGATCGAGGTGGGGGTCGACATCCCGAATGCGACGGTGATGCTCGTGGAGAACGCCGAGCGCTTCGGGCTCGCGCAGTTGCACCAGCTTCGTGGCCGCGTCGGACGCGGAAGCGCGGCGAGTCGCTGCGTGCTCATCGCCGGCGACGCGAGCCGCGCGACGATGCAGCGTCTGAAGATCGTCGAACGCCATGCCGACGGGTTCGTCATCGCCGAGCAGGACCTCGCGCTGCGCGGCCCGGGCGAGCTTCGGGGAACGCGCCAATCCGGGCTCGCCGACCTCCGGTTCGGCGATCTCGCCCACGACGTCGCCACCATCGAGCGCGCGCGCGAGATCGCGACACGTATGCTCGCCGCCGACCCGCGCCTCGAGGCGCCGTGGTCGGCCGGCATCCGCCGCGAGCTACGCCGGCAACAGCGCGCCGCCGGCTTCAGGGAGACGCTGTGAGAACACTCGGTCGCATGCTGCTCGGAATCGTGCTCCTCGGCCTGGTGGCCGGATGGATCGTGCGCCCGCGACTCCCGCGTCGGAGGCTGCCGCTCGTCCTCGCCCTCGCCTTCGCGCCGGCGGTCGTCCACGGTGTCGGCATCACGTGGTGGTCGACGGCCGCGGGCTTCCCGCCGGCGTTCGTCGCCTTCTATGGTGTCGCCGTCGCGGTGCTCCTCGGCCTCTCTTGGTGGTGGCTGCGGCGGAGCTACGGGACGCGCCCCTTCATGGCGCCCTTCGCCCTGCCGGTCCAGGCGTTCCTCCAGGTGATGCTCACGAGCCTGCTCGGACGCAGCACCAGCGCGGCGGGCGTCGCCGTCGACATACTTCCGGGTGTCGCGCTCATGGGGCTGGCGGTGGCGATCGCATCGGCGCTCGTCGTCGTTCTCCCCACGCGCGATCACTTCCCGCGCTTCGGGGTCTCAGCTCCGCGCTGGCTACGAGCGTTGGGGCGCGCCCTGGGTCGACGTCGCTGACGCCGGCCCTGT
Organism: Trueperaceae bacterium; assembly: GCA_013697735.1. GTDB lineage: Bacteria > Deinococcota > Deinococci > Deinococcales > Trueperaceae > SKWV01. The sequence continues at coordinate 38,078 of JACCWH010000237.1, forward strand.
CACGAACGCACGGCGGCCGTCTGCTAGATTGAGGCCGTGACGCAGCCCATCGACGTCGTGCGCCGAACGCGACCGTCCCGCGCCCCGCTGCGCGTGGCTCGGGTGGTGGGGGCGGTTGCGGTGCTGGTGGTGCTCGTCGTCGCGGCGTGCTCGCCCACGAGCCGACCGTCGAGCGGGGCGGAGATCACCTCGGCAACGCCGATCGGTGACGTGTTCGGGCCACGCTTCGAGCTCCTGGCCGAGGAGACGTTCATCGAGCGGTTCGATCCCCCCGGTGCCGGTGCCGCTCTGGTCGTGGCGATCGCGACGACGGTACGCAACCCGAACGACTTCCCGGTGACGATCGACCACGTCGACTATCGCCTCTCGCTCGCCGGCGTGAGCGTCGCCGCCGGTGTGCTCGAGCCCGGGCTCGAGCTCACCCCTGGTGATGCGCAGCAGCTGACGTGGCGGGTCGACGCCGACCTCGCGGAACGACGGGAGCTGTGGCGCGCGGTGGTCGACGCCTACGCCGGCACGCCGCTCCCCTTCACGATCGACGGCGCGGTGCGGTTCACGTCGGAAGCGTACGCCTTCACCACGCGGTCGCGGACGCTCGTCGACGGCTCCCTCCTCGCGACCCAGGCCGTGGTGGCCCCGCGACTCCGGCTCGACGGTCGGGAGAGCCGGCTCACGATCGTCCGGGCGGACGCCCCCGTCGTGAGCCTCGCGCTCTTCGCCGTGAACGTCGGCGACGTCGGCTACTTCCTCTCGGGGCGCGAGCTCGAGCTCGAGCTCAACGGCCACGTACTCGCCACCATCGACCTCGGACCCGTCCCGGTTCCGGCCGGTGAGACGAGCCGCGCCGATCTCCTCTTCATCATCGACCGCGGCCGGCTCTCGCGGGCGGCGGGCGAGGCGCTCGACGAGGCGCTCGCGGGAAGGCGCGGTGACGTCAGGCTCCGTGGCGCCTTCGTGTACGACGTCCTCGGCGTCGATTCGTACCTCGCGCCGATCGGCGAGGGCCTGCTGGTGACGCTCCCCGCCTCGCGACTCCCGAGCGCTGCGCCCGAGGCGACGCCAGGAGCCGCGGAGCCCGGCGAGGACGATCAGGACGACGCGGCACCGTAAGCGCCGTAGACGCGTGTGGATATGATGCGCCGCGATGCCGCGCATCCTCGTCACGGACACGATCAACCTCGGAACTGCCCGCTTCCCCGACATCGACGTCGACGATCGCCCCGGCATCGCTCGGGACGAACTGCTCGACGTGATCGCCCCCTACGACGCGATCATCACGCGCTCGCGAACCCAGGTAGACGACGGTCTGCTCAGGGCCGCCACCAACCTCAAGGTGATCGGACGCGGAGGCGTGGGCGTCGACAACATCGACGTCGAGGCCGCGAGCCGTCGGGGCATCCTCGTACTCAACGCGCCCGAGGCGAACAACGTCTCGGCCGCGGAGCTCGCCATCACCCTCATGCTCGCCGCCGCGCGCGGCGTCGCCCGATCCGACCGTCTGGTTCGCGCGGGCGTCTGGGATCGCTCCTTCTTGGGGCGTGAGGTGAAGGGTGCCCGACTCGGCATCGTCGGGCTCGGTCGGATCGGCTCGCTCGTCGCGAAGCGCGCAGCCGGCCTCGGCATGAGCGTGGCCGCGTTCGATCCGTACATCACGAGGCGCCGCGCCGAGGAGCTCGGTGTCGAGCTCTGCGATACGCTCACCGACCTGATGGCGAGGAGCGATTTCGTCACGGTCCACACCCCCTTCACGGAGGAGACCCGCGGCATGATCGGCGCCGCCGAACTCGCCGCCATGCCCCGTGGCGGCATCGTCGTGAACGCTGCCCGCGGCGGCATCGTGGTCGAAGACGACCTCGCGGCTGCGCTCGAGTCGGGCCACCTCCGCGGAGCGGGGCTCGACGTCTTCGTCACCGAACCGCCGCCGGTCGATCACCCGCTGCTCCGGCGCGACGACGTCGTGGTCACGGCCCACCTGGGTGCGAACACGGTCGAGGCGCAGCGGCGCGTCGGCTCCGAGATCCTCGAGCGCACGGCGCTCGCCCTCCTGGGCGACATCTCGCGCGGCGCCGTGAACGCTCCAGCCATGGCCCCGGAGGTGGTCAAGGCCCTCGGGCGCTTCCTGGAGCTCGGCGAGGTGCTCGGCCGCGTCGCGAGCCAGCTGGCCTCGGGGCGGGTCCGGGAGCTCGAGGTCGAATTCTCCGGCACGTTCGCCGTCGATCCCGACCCGATCGCGACGGCGGTCACCAAGGGCTTTCTCGAACCGATCCTCGACGAGCCACCGAACTACATCAACGCCGCCGCCATCGCCAAGGAGCGCGACATCCGCGTCTCACGGGTCGTTGCGGCCCGGAGCCGCGGCTACACCCAGCACGTGCTCGTCAGCGCTCGCGGCGCCGACGTCGACACCGCAGTGGGTGGCACCGTGCTCGGCGACCACATCCGCATCGTCTCGATCGACGGCTATCCCATCGAGATCCGTCCCGAGCGGGCGATGCTGATATGCACCAACTACGACCGGCCCGGCGCCATCGGCCGCGTGGGTACGGTGCTCGGCGACGCCGGCGTCAACATCTCGGGTATGCAGCTCTCCCGCGTCGGCGACGATGGCCTCGCGATGTTCGCCCTCACGCTCGACGCGGTTCCGAGCGACGACGTACTCGACGTGCTTCGCGGGCTCACGGACGTCATCCACGGCCTCCGAGCGATCCGACTCTGAAGTAGGGCGCCGCCGGCGCCACGGAGGACACCATGTACCGTTCGCGCCTGCTCGCCCCCGGCCCCGTCGCCGTCCCTCAGGCCGTGCTCGAGGTGCTCGCCCGCCCCGCGGTCCATCACCGTACGAGCGCGTTCCGCGAGACGCTCGTGCGCGTGCGCGAGCGCCTCGCGGACCTCCTGCAGGTGCCCGGCGACGACGTCCTCGTGGTGGGGGGGTCGGGCACGACCGCGTTCGAGGCGGCCCTGCTCGCCGCCGTTCCGGCGGGCTCCACGGTCGTCGTGGCGCACGCCGGCAAGTTCGGCGAGCGCTGGGCACGTATGGCCCGGGCGTTCGGGTACACCGTGCACGAGGTGGAGGCGCCGTGGGGTGCGGTGCTCGATCCGGACGCCGTTGCCGGTGCGCTCCGCGACCATCCGGCGACGGCCGCGCTCCTGCTCACGCACTCCGAGACGTCCACGGGCGCCCTCCACGACCTCGAGGCGATCGCTGGCGCCGCGCGGGCCGTGCTCCCCGACGTTCTCGTGGTGGTGGACGCGGTCACGAGCGCAGGTGCGGTGGAGCTCCGGCCGCACGCGTGGGACGTCGACGCCGTGGTCGCGGGGTCGCAGAAGGGTGTGATGCTCCCTCCCGGCCTGGGCTACGCCTGGCTCTCGCAGCGGGCGTGGGCGCGGGCACCGCAGGGGACGCGCGTGCCGTCGTTCACGCTCGATCTGCATGCAGAGCGCCCCCGTCAGCGCCAGGGCGACACCGGCGCCACGCCGAGCGTGCCGCTCGTGCTCGCGCTCGAGGTCGCGCTCGACATGATCCTCGCGCAGGGTATGGAGGCGCGCTGGCGTGAGAAGGCGCTCCTCAACGAGGCCGTGCTCGGCGGCGCCGCGGCCGTCGGCTACGCCCCGTTCGCCGCGCGACCGAGTCCGGCCGTGGCGGCGTTGCTCACACCCGACGGGATCTCGGCGAAGGCCGTGACCCGCGCCATGCTGGCCCGTGGGATCCGCATCGGGGGTGGGCAGGATGCCTACGCCGAACGGATGATCCGCCCGAGCGTGCTCGGTGACGCCGACGCCTTCGACGCGCTCACGATCGTGGCGGCGCTCGAAGCGGCCCTCGTCGATCTCGGAGCGACCGTGGCGGTCGGCGAGGGCGTCGCCGCGGCGCAGCGGCTCCTCCTCACCGCCTGACGAGGCGGCCGGGGCGGCCTCAGATCCGCGCCACCGCCGCCATCACCGTCGACGCCGCCGTGAACGGCCCGCGACCGAGGTCGCCGAAGAGCCGCGTGCTGCGGAAGCCGGCGCTCGCGAGTGCCCGCTCGAGCTCGAACCGCGTCCAGTAGCGTTGGCGTAGCACGGCCGCGCGACGCTGCAGGCGACCGTCGTCGTCGATCGTGTCGAGTCGAAGCTGGGTGGTGATCACCTGCTCCACCTCGTCGTGCTCCTGCCAGAGCAGGAGGTCGCCACCCAGGCCGTCGGGACCGCTCGGCATCGACTCCGAGCGCACGACGCCGGGTGCGCCGAAGCGCGGGACGAACAGGTCACACGCGAACGCCCCACCCGGCGCGAGGTGCGCACGCGCGCTCGAGAGCGCGGCGTCCTGATCGTCGAGTCGCTCGAGGTGCATGAGCGTGTTGAACGGTGCGATCACGAGTGCGGCGCGCACGTCGAGCTCGAGGGTGCGCGCGTCGCCCGCCACGACGCGGACGCGGACGTCGCGGTCGGGCTCGTCTCGTGCGAGATCGGCGAGGCGCGCTTCGCAGCGCGCGCGCATCGCCGGGTGTGGTTCCACCGCCACGATCTCGAGCCCGGTGCGGGCGAGCACCGCGGTGAGGCGGCCGCTGCCGGCGCCGAGCTCGATCACCGGCCCTCCCTGGTCGAGGGCGAGCCGGCGATAGAAATCGACGTCGTCGCGGTAGCCGGCGTGCAAGCGATCGTAGAGGTCGGCGTCGTCGTAGAGCGCCGAGCGCGAAGGGTCGTTCACGCCGTTCGTCCTCCCTCGGCCGTGGCGGACGGGAGCAGGCGCTCCTCGTGCTCGATGCGAGCGTTCGCGAGGCGCACCACGTGGTGTGCGCGGTCGACCACCGCGCGACGGTGGCTCACGGCCACCACCAGACGCTGGCGGGACTGCTCCACGAGCACGTCGACCACCTCGCGCTCACTCCCCTCGTCGAGCGCCGAGGTCGGCTCGTCGAGCAGCAGGATGGAGGGTTCCCCGAGCAGTGCACGGGCGATCGCGAGCCGCTGGCGTTGGCCTCCGGAGAGCCCGCCGCCGTCCTCGCCGAGATCGGCTTCGAGTCCCGACGGGAGGGCCCGCACCGAGGCCGCCATGCCGACGGCCTCGAGTGTCGACCAGAGCCGCGTGTCGTCGTACGCGCGGCCGATCGTGAGGTTGTCGCGGACCCGCCCCGAGAGCAGGTCGGTCCCCTGGGCCACGACCGCGACGCGTGTGCGCAGCGCGCGTTCCTCCTCGGCGGTCCGACCGCCGCCGCCGGGATGGGCGACGCCGAGCACGACGCCTGCGATCGTCAGCGTGCCGGCTTCGATCGGCACGAAACCGAGCGCAGCCCGCAACAGGGTCGTCTTGCCGGTACCGCTCACGCCTGTGAGGGCGACGAGCGCCGGACCCCGGAGCTCGAGGGTGGCCCGCTCGAGCACGCGGGGTCCACCGGGGAGTACGAGCGTGAGATCGTCGATGCGTACGACCGGAACTGCCGGGGCGACCCCGTCGGCCGCCGGAGCCCCGGAGCGCGTCGTGGCGTCGGGGATCGACGGTCTCGGGCCGTCGGCCTCCTGAAGCTCGCCGAGTCTGCGCCAGGCGGCACGCGCCTGCTGCGCCAGCGCGAGCACCTTGGGGAGGAGTTGGGCGGGTGTCGCGAGCAGCGCCACCAAGGTGATGAAGCTCACGACCTGACCGGTGGTCACGAGCCCCGCGGCAACGCGCCCGGCCAACAGCGCGACGAGGCCTCCGATGGCGACGAAGACCAGGATCTGCGTGACGGGGACCTGCAACGCCGCTAACGCGGTGCGGCGCGTCATCGCGCGCTCGGTGGCGAGGTTGTCGGGGGCGAGGCGGTCGGCAACGAAGGCGTCGGCCGAGAAAGCGCGCACGGTCTCGTGGTGACGGAAGGCCTCCTGGAGACGGGCGCCGACGCGTTCGACACCGACCTGATGCCGGTGGGAGGCCGCCTCGATGCGCGTGCCGATCAGGCGCATCACCGCCACGGCCGGAAGCGCCAGCACCACCAGCGCGAGCGTGGCGAGCGCATCCGTCCACGCCAGCACCGCGAGCACGGCCACGAGCGTGACCCCCTCGGCGACGAGCGAGCCGACGCCGAAGAGCACGAACGTCTCCACCTCCCGCAGATCGGCGAGGAGCCGCGCGCTGACGCCACCGCTCGTACCCGGCAGCGTTCCGGGTGCTCGGCGGACGAGCCCGGCGCCGAGCGCGGCACGCCACGAGGCACTCGCCGCCGCCGCCGCGCGGCCGAACGATGCATCCTGGAACCAGAGCATCACCGCGCCTCCGAGCGCCAGCGCCCCACCCACGAGCAGGAGCGGCGGGAGCGCACCGAGGTCGGCGGTCGCGAGCACACGGTCGAAGACCGGCGTGACGAAGAGCGGGACCACCGCCACGCGGAGAACGGCCCCCACCACGGCTGCCACGGCCCCAGCCGCGAGGAGCCGTGCAACGCGCGCGCGGGAGACTGGATCGAGCCGCGGCCCCGCCATCACTCCCCCGGGGCGCGGGCGTCGGCCGGCGCCGCCACGCCGAGGGGCGGCGCCTCCCAACCGGCGTCGTGGTAGATGCGTCGCACGAGACGCTCGGCCGCGCCTGGGCCCGGCATGGTGGCGAGCAGTCGCGCCCTGCGTCGGGCGAGGTCGTTCGTATCGTCGATGAGCGCCGCCGCCGCCGCCGCTACGCCGCTCGGGTCGACCACGCCCTTGAGCTCGACCATGAGCGCTTCTCGCGAGAACTGGTTGGGGAGCGAGATCGGGTAGCGCAGACGCTCGACGAAGAGGCGGACGGCGTTCCGCTTGAGCGCCGTCCCGACCACCGGGAGGAGTGAGAGCCAGTGGCCGGGGCCTTCGAGTGGGATCACTTCGGGGCGGTTGAGCGGCAGCATCACCACGCTCGGCACGCCGGCGATGCCGAGTTCGAGCGTGTTCGTGCCGGGGATGGTGACGGCGATCGTGGCCGCGCGCATGTGCGCGTGACGCTCCCCTTCGGGCACCATCTCGACCACCGCGCCGTGCGGCGCGTGCACGCGGTCGCCGTCGCGTCGCCCAGCCACGCCGCCGAGCGTGCCGGCTTCGACGCCCGCGATGCCGGCGTCGATCGTCGCCTCTCGCAGGAGGCGACTGACGGGCCAGACGAAGCGGGCGCCGGGGTAGCGCGGGGCGAGCTGGTCGGCGAGCGCGATCATGAACGGTATCAGGTGCACGGCGAAGGCGTCGCGGGATCCGGCGAGGAGCAACACGTGCGGCGATCCGGCGTTGGCGATCGGCGGCGCCGCGTGGACGGCGTCGGCGACGAGGTTCCCCACCACCTCGACCCGGTCGGCCGAGGCGCCGAAGAGGCGCGCCTTGCGACGCGTGGCGTCGTCGTGCACGAAGAGGCGCTCGAGGCCGCGCGCGAAGTAGGGGACGAAGCTGTAGCGAACGGCCGGCACGCGCAGTCGTCGCGCCAGCGACACCGCCAGCGCGCCGTTCCCGCCCATCGATACCACCACGCCGCGATCGGCGCCCTGCAGCGCCGCCGGCGCCCGCCCGGTGGCCGCCGCTCGGACGTACTCTTGCGGCGTGGTGACGGCGTCGGCGCCGAAGGTCGCCGCGAGGGTGCTCTCGCTGCCGCCGGCGAATTGGCACGGGATGAGCGCGATCGCCACACGCACGTCGGGATCGAGTCTGCGGAGTGTGTCGAGGGTCGGGCGCACCCACGTCAGGAGCTCGCCGGGGCCGTTGCTGACGAGCACCACCTGGCGATTAGGGGCGCTCGGCGGCGTCATCGTTCGGCCAGGAATCGAGCGACGCCTCGGCGCGACGCCTTGGCGAACGCCTCCATGGTCGCGACGTCGTCGTGCAGCGTGGCGAGGTGCGCAACGGTGTCGCGATCGCGTCGGCGGAATGCGCGTAGCGCCTGCTCGAGCGCGGTGTAGCGCTCCCCCTGCACGCCGCGCCGCAGCAAGCCCACGCGGTTGAGCCGAAAGTGTCGGGCCGGTGCGCCACGCGCCATCGTGAAGGGGAGGACGTCGCGGTTCGTCCCCGATCCGGCACCGAACATGGCGCCGCGCCCGATGCGGCAGTGCTGGTGCACGAGGCTCGCGGCGCCGACGACGGCGCCGTCACCGATCTCGACGTGACCGCCGAGCTGCACCCCGTTCGTGAGCACGCAGTCGGCGCCTATGTCGTCGTTGTGGGAGACGTGCACGTAGGCCATCACCAAGGTGCGGGCGCCGACGCGCGTCGACATGCCCTCGCCGGTCGCCCGATGGACGGTCGCGAACTCGCGCACGTCGACACCGTCCTCGAGCAGCACGCCGCTCGGCTCGCCTTCGAACGTGGTGTCCATGGGATCCCCGCCGATCACCGCGTACGGTCCGACGCGGCAGCCGACGCCCACGACGGTCCCCGCATGCAGCACCGTGCCGATGTTGATCACGCTGCCGGCACCGACGCGCACACCCGCCTCGATCACGGCTCCGGCACGGACATCGACGTCGTCGGCGAGCTCGGCCCCCGGGTCGACGTGCGCGGCTGCGTGAACGCGTGCCTCCATCGTCAGCGGGCGTAGACGAACGAGAGGGTAGCCGTCGCAGCGACCTCGTCACCGACGAGCGCGATGGCCTCGACCGTACACAGGCCGCGGCGAAAGCGCGTGATGGTGCCGGTGAGGCGGAGCCGGTCGCCCGGAACGACCTTGCGTCGGAACCGGGCCCCGTCGATGCCGGCGAGGTACCCCACGGCGCCCTCGGGCATGGTGTCGCCCTCGCGCATCTGGAGCCCGATGGCGGCTGCCTGCGCGAGTGCCTCGATCATGAGCACGCCCGGCATCACGCTTTCCGACGGGAAGTGCCCCTGGAAGTAGGGCTCGCCGTGACTGACGTTCTTGACGCACTCGAATTCGTCGCCGCGCTGCGAGACGAAGGCGTCGACCATGAGGAACGGGAATCGGTGGGGGAGCATGTCGCGCACGTCGACCGCCATGCGCGCACTCTACCGTACGCCTGCGCCTGCGTTCGGACGCCGCCGGCGGCCGCGTACCTCGTGCCTCACGTCGCTCCGTCGCCGACCACGGCGCGGCTTCCGGCGAGGCGCGCCAGCAGATCCGTCGCGAGCGTGAGCGAGCGGAGATCGTCCTCGAGCGTCCCGATCGGCGGCGCCGCGTTCCGGATGCGAGCGAGGAAGTGCTCGAGCTCCTTACGAAGGGGGTTGTCTTCGAAGACGACGTGGCGGTCGACGTGGACGTGATTGCCGTTGCCGGCGCTCGGTTGCGGGCGGTAGATCGCGATCTCCGTGTGCGGTTCGCGAGCGAAGTCGAGGCGGAACGTCTGATTCGCCTCGGCTACCACGAGGCTCCGCTCCGCGTCCGGAGCCACGCGTGACGCGAGGAACCGCGCGATGCAGCCGTCCGTGAAGGTGATCTGGGCTGCCGCGACATCCTCGTGGCGGCTGCCGTTGAGCGCGTGACCGGCCACGCACACGTCGGCGACGGGCGCCTTCACGAGGCCGAGCACGATGTCGATGTCGTGGATCATCAGGTCGAGGATCACGCCCACGTCCTTGATGCGGGTGTTGGGGGTGAGGCGGCGCGCTTCGATCAGGTACGGCCGCGTCACCTCGCGCTTCAGGAGTTGCACTGCCCGGTAGAAGCGCGTGATGTGGCCGACCTGCATCACCTTGCCGCGGAGCCGACTGAGGGCGGCGAGTTCACGCGCCTGACCGACCTCCGTCGCGACCGGTTTTTCGACGAGGATGTGGATGCCGGCTTCGAGCATCTGCGTGGCGATGCGATGGTGGAGGCTCGTCGGCGCCGCCACGCTCGCCGCCTCGACGTCGACGGCGCCGAGCATCGCGTCGACGCTCTCGAAGACGTCGCAGCCGTACTGGGCCGCGGCGTAGGTGCGTGCATCCGGGTCGGGATCCACCATCGCCACGAGGCTCGCGCTCGGGAGGGCGGTGTAGACCGAGGCGTGGTATCGCCCCATCACACCGGCGCCGACCACGGCGACTCGCGTGTGGGGCGCCTTCATGCGGGCCCCGGGGTCCGGAGGCCCGTCGCGGACTCGCCGCGATCGCTCATGCTCGCCGCCAGCGTCCGCAGGTGTCGCACGAAGCGGACGTGCGCGGCGTGCGAGCCCCGCACGATCGTGAGCGCGCCACCGAGGGGCCGTCCGAGCAGCGCGAGGTCACCGAGCGCGTCGAGCGCCTTGTGACGCACCGGTTCGTCGGCGGTGTGCAGGGGGGTGTCGGGACCGGCGGGTGAGAAGACGACGCCGCAGCCGGGCACCGCCCCGCGCGCGAGACCGCGAGCATGGAGCTCGGCGATCTCATCGCGGAACGCGAACGTGCGCGCCGCGAGCAGATCGCCGTAGCTCGTCGGTCTCCCGCTCCACGACTGCAGTCCGATCGGCTCCGGGAACGACACGCGAACCTCGAGAGAGCTTTCCCCGACGCTTGCCTCGAGCGTCGAGCGCTCGTGGACGACGCGGATCGGCGCGAGTACATCGAACGGGTCGGGCGTGGGCGGTGGTGGTCCCAAGGCGGCGACCGCTTCCCCCCACGCGCTCGCCGACCCGTCGAGGATCGGCAGCTCCGGACCCTCGACCTCGATCGTCACACCGGACCAGAAGCCGGCGACCGACAGTGCGGCGAGCAGGTGCTCCACCATCGCGACGCGTGCGCCGTCGCGGCCGAGTACCGTGCAACGGGGCGTATCGACCACGTTGTCGACGTCCGCCAGGACCACCGCGCCGCCGCAGTGGAACGCGAGCGGCCCATCGCAGCGGTGGAGGCGTACGCGTACGCGCTCCCCGCTGTGGACGCCCGTACCGGTGACGTGAGCTTCGCTCACCGTGGTTCGCCCGCCGCGCGCACCGCTTGCCACATGCGCTCGAGTTTGTTGATCAGGTATCGCTCTCGCACCCAGCCGCGGAAGGGTTGCGCCGGTAGTCCCCCCCACGTCTCGCCGGCCGGTATCTCCTTCGAGACGCCGCTCCCACCGGCGAGGCGGACGTCGTCGCCGACGGTGACGTGATCGGCGATCATGCAGCCTCCGCCCATCACGACACGAGCGCCGATTCGGCAGGAGCCGGCGAGTCCCGAGAGCCCGGCGATCACGGCGTCGTCGCCGATGACGACGTTGTGGCCGATCTGGCACAGGTTGTCGACCTTCACGCGGTTCCCGATTCGTGTGTCGTCGAGCGTGCCGCGGTCGACGGCGGTGTTGGCGCCGAGTTCGACGTCGTCCCCGATCGTGACACCCCCGAGGTGGTGGATCTTCTCCGCACCGTTGGGTCCGAAGGCGTACCCGAACCCGTCCGCTCCGATGACCACACCGGCGTGGAGCCGCACGCGGTCTCCGATGCGCACGCCGTCGTAGAGCACCACACCATCGTGCAGGACGCCGTGCGCGCCGATGGACGATCCGGCTCCGACGCTGCAGCGAGCGCCGATCGCCGTTCCTTCGCCGATGGTGGCGTCGGGGCCGACGTAGGCTCCGGGTCCGATACGGACGTCGGCCCCGAGGCGCGCGCTCGCGTCGACCACGGCGCTCGCCGCGATCCCGGGCGGCGTGGTCGCGGGGCGGGCATCGAGCCGGGCCGAGGTGCGCGCCAACGCCACACGGGTGTCGCGCACGCCCACGAGCGCGACGCCTTCTCGCAGGGCAGCGGCGCGGAGCGTCTCCTCGTCGACCCGTACCTCCTCGACGATCAGGGCGACCAGCCCGGCCTGCGCGAGCGCTCCGATCCGCTCCGGATCGGGCTTTGGCCAGACGGCCACGGCCCCGGGGACCGGGCGTGCGACGCTCACGAGGACCTCCACGCTGCGCGCGTCGCCGTGGTGGCGTCCGTCCACGAGCGCTGCCAGTTCGGTGCTCGAGACGCTCACTCCCGACCCGCTCACGGATCGTCCCCCGTCGACACGTTGTCGTCTCCCTCCGGCGCTACCACGTCGGCATCCTCTCCTGGCGGGGCCACGTCGATCGACAACGTTCTGGCGCCTTGGATCACGTAGGGCAGCGCGAGCCTGCCGATTTCGTTCCACGGCCCTCCTTCGGCACGGATCTCGACCACTAGGTCGGCGCCCTGTGGTCGCTCCCGGAGCGCGGTCAGTAACTCACCGTACGACAAGAGCACGTCGTCGGCGTGCACATCGTTCTCATCTCGTGCCTCGCCCCCACCCCGCACCCGGAGCTCGAGATCTCCGGAGAGGTCGGCGGGAAGGCGGCCGTAGAAGGCCTTCACCTCCGAGGCGCGTCGCCACGGTTGGAGGCGGAGCATCAGGGAGAGCCACCCCCCGGCGACGGGTACCTCGCCGTCGACGAGGACCTCGACGACCTCGGCATCTCGCCGCCGCTCGTCGATCGTGATCGCCACCTGCACGGCGGTCGGACGCGCTTCCTGAAAGGCGTTCGTCGCCAGAATGGCGAGTGGGAGGCTCGCGAGTCGCGCCGCTGCCAGCGAGACGTCGACCGCGTGGGCGGTCCGCTCCGTGAGGCGCAAGGGTGGCCCGCCGGGGAGGTCGATCTCCCAGGCGATGTCGGCCGTGCCGGATCCCGTGCGCCGCCACGTGCGGTCGATCGCCTCGAGCGTCGAGATCGCGAGCAGGACCGGCCACACGCGTTCGTCGGCGACGACGTCGAAGCGCAGCGTCTCGTGCCTCGATCCGGTGGTGACGCCGACCGTGACCGCTACCATCTCGGGATCCTCACCGAGCGCCGCCGCGATGCCGGCCGGGCCATCCTGCACGACCGTGCCGAGGAGCTCCCCGCCGACGTTCGCGAGCTTGAACGGGACGACGCGGCTCGGCACGATCGCCGTCACCGTCGCTGGAACGAGCGGCCATGAGGTCGGACCGACGCCGAGGAACGGGTGGCCGAATGCCAGCAGGGCGTCGGACGTCACGTCGGTGACCGTGCCGACGACGGCGATCGTGATGTCGCCGCGGACGAGCGCGACGGCGACCGCCGACCCCGGGACCGGCTGGCGGGCGGCGTCCGGGCTGCGGCTGGCACCTCCGGCCTGAACTGGACGTAGCGCATGCGTCGCGGTGCTGAGGACGGTCTGGTCGAGGAGCGCGAGCGCGCGTGCGCCGAGACCGGCGACCGCGAGCGGCGTGGCGATCGGCACCACCCCGTTCGCTCCGAGGTCGGCGTGCGGCGCGAACGTGCCCGCCGAGGGCCCGTCGCCCCAGTCGAGCGCTCCTTCGCGCATCGCGTCGATGGGCGTCACGAGCGCGAGGCGGGCGTCGCTCTCGGGGAAGACGTACGCGAGGGCGCCGAGCAAGGCTTCGCCCCGCGCGTGCGGGAGGTAGACCGGGCTACCGCTCATGCCGGCGGCAACGCCGCCGATGGCGTCGATGAACGGCCCCTCCACGCGCACGAGAACGAGCGGCAGGCCCGGTCCGAGGTCGTATTGCAGCGCGATCACGGTGACCGGGAAGCGCTCGATGACGTCGCCGGGGGCGGCCGTGAGGGCGTAGCCGACGGTGCCGGGCTCGAGTTCGTCGAGCGGAAACGCCGGAAACGGCGCAGTTCGCGTGGTTCCCGCCTGTGCCGCCCCCAGATTGCCGAGCGAGAGGCCGAGGGAGACCACGAGCACGGTGAGCACGCCCGTGACGCTCGACCGCGCCCGCAGTGTGCGCCGAGCGGTATGACGCCCCTCGTGGTGTGCGCGGGCGAGTGGCGGTGAGACCGCCCGTGGCATCAGCGCCGCAAGAAGGTGTCTGAAATCAATGCATCTTGCAGCACGGGGATCATGTCGAGCGCTTGACCGGTGCCGAGTGCGACGCAGTCCGTGGGATTCTCGGCTACGACCACCGGTATCCCGGTCGTCTGGCGCAGCAATTCGTCGAAATTGCGCAGCATCGCGCCACCGCCCGTCATGATGATGCCGCGATCGATCACGTCCGAGACGAGTTCCGGGGGGGCCGCCTCGAGCACGCGACGGACACCGTCGGCGATCTTCTGGATGGGCTCCTTGAGCGCCTCGACCGTGTCTTCCGTGGCGACGCGGATCGTCTTGGGGAGGCCGTTGATCAGGTCACGGCCGCGCACCTCGATCTCGCGAGAATCCTCCTTGCGGTTGATGATCGCGGCGCCGACCTTCATCTTGACTTCCTCGGCCGTCCTGTCGCCGATGAGGAGGTTCTCCTTATGGCGGATGTAGCGGATGATCGCCTCGTCGAACTCGTTCCCCGCGATCCGGAGCGATTCCGACACCACGATGCCGCCGAGGCTGATGATGGCCACGTCGGTGGTGCCGCCACCGATGTCGACGATCATCGACCCGGTCGGTTCGGCGATGGCGACGCCGGCACCGATGGCCGCGGCGAGCGGCTCCTCGATCAGGAACGCCTTGCGGGCACCCACCTCGCGCGTCGCCTGCAGCACGGCCCGCCGCTCCACCTCCGTCACGCCGGAGGGGACGCAGACCATCACGTTCGGTTTGAAGAAGCGCCCGGCCCGGCCGACCACCTTGCGGACGAACGCCTGCAGCATCTTCTCGGTGAGGTCGTAGTCGGCAATGACGCCGTCGCGCATGGGTCGAACGGCAATGATGTTGCCCGGCGTCCGTCCGAGCATGCGATAGGCCTCCTCGCCGACCGCCTTGACGTCGCCCGTGTCGCGCACCATTGCGATCACGGAGGGTTCGCGCAGCATGATGCCCTTGCCTTTGACGTAGATGAGGACGGTCGCCGTCCCGAGGTCCACGCCGATCTCTTGCCACAGTCTGAACATCGATGCTCCTGGCGCCGGTGGGATGCCGGAGGGCCACTCGCCCGGCCGGCCCGTCCGGCGAGAGGAACGCGGGGGGTGGGGTGCGCGCCGTCGGAGACGGAGCGCGGGCGTGGGTCACGCCGCTGTCGTAGCAGTATACCCACGCCGTCCGGCGTCGACGCACCGGACGGCGTGGCGTCAGCCGTATCGGGGTAGGAGCGGCGCACCGGCGCGCGCGGCGCGGGCGGCATGGAACGCGTCGGGTGCGATCCCTTCGACCAGACGCGCCCCGGGTGGTACCTCCGCGCGCGGGCGCCGGCGCCCCTCCTCGAGCACGTCGATGTCGTCGCCGATCCGCCGAAAGCGGCCCGCATAGACGGCGCCTCGGCGGGCATCGATCGCCGACCAACCGACCTCGCCGTCGTCGAGGCCGGCAAGTGCGAGGGCCTCGAGCGTTCCCGCGCCGGCGACTGCGACCCCGAGCCCGCGGCCGAGCCCGAGTGCCGCCGCGATCCCGATTCGGATCCCGGTGAACGACCCGGGACCGACCCCCACGCCGATCGCCCGAAGCGCCTCGGGCGCGACGTCGTGGGCACGCACGAACGCGTCGAGCTCGCCCATGAGTGCTCCGGCGAGGTCGCGACCGAGGTCGATGGCGTGGCGGTGCACCACGTCGGTCGCACCGTCCGCACCAGCTGGCGACCACAGCGCGAGCGCGAGCCACGGCGTGGCAGTGTCGAGGCCGAGGTACCACGGTGAAGGGTCGCTGGTCATGCCGGGCCGCGTCGCCAGGTGGCACCGTGCCGCGCGTCGACCCGATCGAGTTCGAGGTGGAGGGCGTCGGGGTAGAGCGGCTCGAGCGGCGCCCCCCACTCGACCACCACGGCGCGGGCTCGATCCAGGTATTCGTCGAGCCCGAGCCGCACGAGGTCGACAGCCGCGTCGAGGCGGTAGGCGTCGACGTGGACGAGGGGTCCGTGCGGCGTCGGGTACTCGTGCACGAGCGTGTAGGTCGGGCTCGTCACGTCGGCGTCGCTGCCGAGCGCGCGCGCGAGCGCTCGGACGAACGTCGTCTTACCCGCGCCCAGTGGCCCGCTCAGCAGGAGGAGAGCGCCATGGGGGAGTGTGGCAGCCGTCGCGCGCGCGAAGGCACGCGTGGCATCGAGGTCATCGAGTGGGCGTCGACGTGCCGGAGGGGTCACCCGAGCGGGGCCGAGTCGGTCTCCCCGTCGTGCTCCTCGCGAAGCCGTGTGGTGAGGGCCGGCACGGCGTCGAGATCACCGACGAGGAGGGCGAGATGGCCGCCACCGCGAGTCGGAACCATCAGCAGGTGATGTCGGGGGAGCGCGAGGTCGATGACGTCGGCCGACCCCGCCTCCCAGATCGTGCCGAGCTGCCGAAACGCGCTTGCGGTCGCCGACACCGCTGCGGCGACGTCGACCGTCGGCGCGCCGGCGAGTGCTCCGCCGAGCGGGCGACCGCCACCGTCGACGGCGAAGACGGCGTCCACGCCTTCGAGTTCCCGATACGCGTCCATGCGGGACGCGAGATCGGGATCGATCGGTCCCTCGGGGGCCCGTTCGTCCGACACGACGACCTCGTCCGGCACGGTGACCTCGTCCGGTACGGCGCTTTCGTCCGGTGGAACATGGACGACGCCCTCCTCGGTCGGTGCATCGTCGAATCCGAACCCGCCCGAGAGGTCGTCGAAGAAGCCGAGGACGTCGTCGAGCATGCTGCCCGACACGAGTTGGTCGGCGACCGCCCGCGTGGCCTCGTAGGCCTCTTCGAGCCCCTGCAGGAGCATTTCTGCCTCGGCGAGGGCGCCGACGAGCTGCGCCTGGAGACCGGGAGAGACGCGGCCGATGGCGTCGCGTTGCGAGTCGAGGTGGGTGAGGATCCGGCGAACGGCGGCGACGTCGTCGTTGTTGAGTCGCTCCACCGTGGTGAGTGCCGCCAATGCGACGTCGAGCCGATCTTCGAACGCGGCGAGCCGCTCCCGCATCTGGCGCTCGATCTCCACGACGGCCGTCTCCGCGGCGTCGAGATGCCGCGTCGCCGGTCGTCCCTCGTCGAGTTCGGCCCGTGCGGTGGCGAGCGAGGCGCGGAGACGCTCGACGCTCGGTACGCCGCTCGTGTCGAGGCGTGACCCGTCGAGCTGCAGGCGCTGGAGTCGCGTCTGATCGCGCTCGCGGGCGGACGCCCGCTCCTGGTCGATCACGAGCCTGAGCCGGTCGAGGTCGGGGAACGTGTCCGCCGCGAGGCTTCGCGCGGCGGCCTGGAGTTCGCGGAGCACGACCTCTCCGACGGATTCCCCCGCCTCCTTCCCGAGCGAGTCGAGTCGGTGCGCGGCCTCGGCGACGGCGTCGGCGTGGAGCCGGTCGACGAGCGATCCGAGTGCGGCGACGTGCGCCTCGTCGAGGTCGTCCTCGTCGGCGAATCGTGCGATCTCCTGGCGGAGGTCCGCGGCGCGCGCCGGCACGCTGCCGAGCTGCGGGAGGGCCGAGAGCCGCACGTCGCAGCTGCGCAGGCGGGCCCGGACGCGTTCGCGGGCGTCGTCTGCCCGCTCGGCCACCCCCCGCTCCCATCGGGACTCGCCCCGGCGGGCACGCTCGAGTGCGTCGCTGTCGGCCCGACCCGCCTCGATCGCCTCGGCGAGTGCGTCGCGCGCGTCGCCGAGCTCGGTGCGGAGGGGAGCGAAGGCGTCGCTCTCGAAGCCAGGGCGCGCGAGCGCGGCGTCGATGCGCTCGAGCACTTCGACCTGAGTGGCGATCTGGGTCGCCGTCCGACTCCGAACCTCCTCCTCGCGTCGGGTGAGCTCCTCCGAGCGCTCGCGGGCGCTGCGGTGGAGGTCGCGTATCACGTGCACGTCGTCGAAGGCTGGCAACCCCTCCGCGAGCACGTCGCGGGTGACGCGTACCGCACGCTCGAGCGTGGCGACGCCCACGTCGGGATGCAACCCCGGGATCTCGTCGGCAACGGCGTCGAGCTCGTGCTGGAGATGGTTCCGCTGCACCGCCGACGTCTCGGCCAACGTCTCGCGGAGGGACTTCAGGTCGCCCGCGACGCTGGTGCGCCCATCGAGCCCACCGCGGATCGATTCGAAGTGCGTCGCGAGGTCGGGGAGATAGCGAAGCAGTTCGCCGTGTTCAGCCTGCAAGGAGGCGAGCTCCTTCGTTTCCGACTCGAGATCGAGACGGAGCAGCCGTTCGGTGACCTCCGCGCTGAGGTGCTCGGGGACCACCTCTTCGGCGCCGAGCGGCAGCGAGGCCGCGGCGGCGGCGAAGTCTGCTGCGGCGCCGAATTGCGCGGCGGCGCCGAAGTCCGCGGCGGCGCCGAAGTCCGCGGCGCCAGCCGGAGGGGCGTCGTCGCGGCGCCTCCGCCCTTCGAGGGAGGTGTCTGGCGGGTCCTCGGGCCGATAGACGCTCGACTCCATCAGCTTGCGAAGGTCGCGTGCGAGCGTGCGACCGCGTTCACATTCCGCATCGGCCAGCGTTCGCTCGGCCTGGGCCTGACGGACCTGGCCGACGAGTGCTTCGAGTCGGCGGACGCGCGGGCCGCCGAGGTTGGCGACGGCTTCGAATGCCTCCTCGAGCTCACCGAGGTCGCGCGCCTGCAGGACCAGTTGGTCCTCGAGCTTCTGCTCCACGATCCGCAGCTGCGCCTCCGCCTCGTCGAAGGCGGCCTCGAGGTCGTCGCGTGTTGCAACCTCGCTCTCGAGCACCTGCACTTGCGCCCGGAGCTTGCGAACCTCGGGCCAACCGAAGTACAGGTTGAACGGCCGCATGGCGGCGCGCAAGGTGGCGAGCCGCGCCACCGACGATGCGGACGCCGCGCCCGCAGCGGGTGCGGCGGCGTGCGACGCGTCGGTCACGCCGGTCACGACATCGACGGTCGCGACTGCGGACTCCTCGGCGCGTACGACGGGGACCTTCGTGGTCGGCTCGACCGCTGCTACCTGAAGGCGCTCGAGCAGTCCCGCTACCATCGTGCGCGCCTGCTCGGCGGGATTGGTCACCTGTAGGTACTTGAAGACCGCACCTTTGAGGATGCGTTCCACGTCGCCGAAGGCGACGCTGGCCGGAGTCTGATCGACCTCACCAAGCCCCTCCTTGAGCGCACGCGACACCACCCGAGGGGGGAGCACCGCTTCGAGCTCCTCGACGGTCGCTTGGTACAGGGCATTGGGACGCATGATGGTCGACGCTACCGAGGCGCGGGCCGTTCGGTGCCGCTCAGCACCGAACGGGGGTGCGTCCTCAGACGTCGTCGTCCCAGTCGATGCTCTCGGCGGTGGCGCGGGTCGAGCGCGTGGTGCGCGTGGAGCGCGACGACGCCGGCGCTGCGGGCTTGCGACCGACGAGCCCGAACTGCGCACAGATGCCGTAGAGGCCGGTGATCGCGAACAGTACGGCGAGGAGCATCATCGCCGCCCACACGGTCTGGGCGACCGTCGAAGCGAAGACCGAGAACGCCGCGAGCGACGCCAATACGTCGAGTCCGGCGTAGTGCACGAGGAGTGCACCGAGCGCGACCACCCCTTCGTAGAGTGCGGGCACGAGGAGCAGGAAGAGCGCGACGCCGATCAGTTGCCAATTCCGGTTGCCGCCGCCGAAGGCGAGGTTGAGCAGGAAGAGCGGTATGAGCGCCAGGATGCCGATCACGAGCAGGACGACCGTGCGCACGAGGCCGGCCCAGATCGTCGTCGTCTGACGCGCGCCGGCCTGAATGGCGGAGGGGGCCGCACCCGAGAGGGCGCCGCGGACGGCCTCCACCTGGCCGCTCACCACGACGGCGTCTTGCACCCTGAGGCCGACGGCCCCGTTGAGGTGTGCGAGCAGCTCGAGCGTGTCGAGGTCGAGCGCCGCGTCCACTGGGCGCACGATGGGCGAGAGCTGGGTTTCGTAGAGGGCTGAGCCCGTGCGTAGCGCCGACACCACTGCGGCGTCGTCGCCGCGATGTGCTCCCGCCGCGATCGCGCTCGCAGCGGCCGCGAAGGCGTCGAGCGCGCCGGCGAGGCGCTCGAAGCCGGCGTCGAGGAGCGCTTCGGCGCGAGCCGGCCGGAGGTCGCTCGGGACGCCGGCCGCGGCGAGGTCGACCTCGAGCCGGTCGAGCCGCTCGCGTCGGGCGTCCGCCTCGAACTGCGCCAAGAGCGCTTCGAGGTCGACGAGTGTCAGCTCGGTCGCCTCCTCGCCGTCGACCAGGAGTTCCGCTGCGCCCTCGTCGGTCGCAGCGGCAGCCGGATCGGGCTGCTCCGAGACGCTGGGCGCCTGGGCGTCCGCTGGCGCCTGGGCGTCGGCCGTCGCCTGGGCGTCGGCCAGCGGAGGCAACTCGGCCGGCTCACCGGCAGGCGCGCCGGCGGCGGCGGTCGGCACCGCACCGTCTCGGGCGCGTGCGGCGGATGCGAGGGCGACGACGTCGCCCTCGATGATCGCGAGCGCGTCGTCGAGGGCGGCGTCGTCGCCCTCGACGAGCGCGTTCGCGGCGTCGACGAAGGCGGCATTCATGGTCGCGGCCGCACGCGGCGAATCCTGCACGAGCAGGAATGCGCCGTAGGCGCGTGCGAGCGCTCGATAGGCGCCTCCACCGGTCCCGAGCTCGCGAGCAGTCGCGACTCGCGCGGCGATGACGTCCGCGACTCCGGCCTCGAGCTCGAAGCGCAGCGCGGCTGCGACGCCATCGGTATCGGCGAGCGCGACCCGCTCCGCCTCCGCGACGCCGAGCCCTTCGGCGAGGCGAACGAGCCGTGTGCGCGCGAGCGGCAGGTCACCGTCGGCGGCCGAACGTAGGGCAGCGTCGTAGACGAGGCGCTGGAAGCCCCCTTCGAGCACGGCGGCCTGCACGGCGAGGTCGTCCTGGCTGGCGTTCGTGATCGCCGTGCGGGCACGCTCGAAGACGCGTTCGAGGGCGGTCGCCAGCGGCCCGGAGGCGGTGTCTCGTGAGAGGGTCAACAGCGCAGTGAAGGCGAGGTCGATCTCCTCGCGAGCGAGGATTGCGTCCGTTGGCAGGGCCTCGACCGCTCGCTCGAGGTTGCCGATCGCCAGGTCGTAGCGATCGAGGTACGCGTCTTGGTCCTGTGCGGTCGCAAGCGTGGCGACGAGCGCCAGTGCGAGCACGACGGCCCGGCTGCCGAGCGGAAGCATGAAGGTGTTCATCGTTCCTCCTCCAGCGCTGCGAGCGCTGCGTAGACCGCACCGATGTTCAGGTTGGTCGCGCCGGTGACGGCGAGCCATTGCGGCGGGACGGGCACGGTGACGAGCACACCGTGCGTGGTGGTGACACAGACGGTACGGAGTGCGCCGTGGCGAGCGAGCAGCGCGCCACCCGCAGCGATCACACGCCCGAGGGCTTCGGAATCGTGCACGTCGCCGCGGATCCGAACGGTGCGGCCGGCCTCGTCGAACACGGCGATGCCCTCCACGGCGTCGAGCACGGCCAGCGCCAGGAGCACACGGTCCGGATCGGCCGGTAGGGTGCGCGCGAGAGCGCTCTCGGGATCCTGCTCGACCGCTGCGACCTCGGGCGTGGGACGCGTGCGCGGTTCGGGAACGGGAGCGGAAGGGTGTTCGTCCGGCGACGCGACGGCCACCACGGCCTCCGCGGGCAGCTGCTGCGCTCGCTCGGGCGCCTCGATCGCGGCCACCGTGCGGGCCAGGAGTTTGATCTCGCGCCGCAGTGCGTCGCGCGGCAACACACCGACGAGGCCGTGATAGACCGGTCCGAGGAGGAGCTGGGCCATCTCGGAGCCGCTCACGGCGTCGGCCGTCCGCTCCTTCGACTGCAGGGCATCGTCGAGGATGCGGCGCGCGGCACGCCCCGGCAGGAGGCCGGTGAGCCCTTCACGGGTGCGTTCGTAGACGGCATTCGGCGTCATCGGGTCGCGGCTCGGCCGGTCCGGAGGCGGGTGCCGGAGGGTGGGTGTGACGTGCTGGTATGTCGGTCCATCGTGACAACGGCACCGGAACGCGCCCGGTGCGCTCGACCCTCCCGGAATCCCCATCAGGATAGGCCCGCGGTCGTCCAACCCCTGTGAAATTCCTCGGGCGTCGCCATCGTGCCGAACTGCGTCTACGCCGGCGTCGGCGCCGGAGCGGGAACGATCCCGTCCGCGTTCAGGCTGCGCCCTCTCCACGAGCGGCGTCGGAGACGCCACGGACGACACGAACGGCCGGACCGTAGCGCATCCGTGCCGGGCCGACCAAGGTGAGGATGCCGGTCGATTCGCCGATTCGTACCGTGCCGTGAACGCGTGCCACCGCCTCGTCCGTGGCGACCACGACCGCATCACCGTCTCCCGGTACGTGCGTAGGACCTTCGATGTGATCGATCACGAGCCGTACGAAGTCGGGATCACGCGACTCGGGCTCGTTGAAGAGTCCGCGGAGTCCGGCGCTCGCGCTCCGGTCGGGCGTCACGTCGGGCCACGCCGACGCGATCGCCCGGAGCGTGCGCGAAAGCTCGGTCTCGGCGCCGAGCGCCAGCCGTTCGAGCGCCGCGGGCACCTGACGCAGCGGCAGCGTGAGCTGGCGCAGGTTGCGCTCCGCGTCGTCGAGCGTGGAGTCGCTCGGCGCGGGATCGAGCGACACGCGCAACTCTCGCACGATGCCGTTTTCGAGTACGACTACCGCGAGGAGCGTCCGGTCGGAGAGTACCGACAGGTGAATCTCGTGCGCATGGAGGTGGTCGTCGGCCGGGAGTGTCACGACGACCGCGTACCCGGAGAGTTCGGCCGTGGCGTCCGCCAACTGGCGGAGGAGCGCTTCACCGTGGACCGCGCCGAGGCGGGCGCAGAGGTAGCGCCGCGCCGTTGCCGGCAACGGACGCGGGGGGAGGAACCGTGCGGCGTAGCGGTGGAACCCGTGCGGGGTCGGGATTCGACCGGCCGAGGCGTGCGGTCGTTGCAGGTAACCCTCTCCTTCGAGGGCGGCGAACTCGTTTCGGACCGTGGCGCTCGAGAGATCGAGCACCTCGGCGATCCGTGCCGACGGCACCGGCTGGGCGGTGCGGATGTAGGACTCGGCCACGAGGTGGAGGATCCTGAACCGCCGGCTGTTCATCCCCCACTCTATCACCGTCTCACACCCACGAGATCACGTCGGGCACGGCTTCAATCAGGAGCGCTTCGGCGAACGTCGGTGGCGGCGAGCGCTACCAGCACATCGAGGTGCTCGGGGGAGACCGGCATCACACTGAGACGATTGCCGCGCCGAGCCACGAGCAGCTCGCGAAGCACGGGATGCGCTTTGATCTCGGAGAGCGGGATCGAGCGCGCGAACGGACGCAGGGCCCGTACGTCGACCAGCAACCAGCGCGGTTCACCGGGATCGCTCGTCGGATCGGCGTACGGGGAGTCGGCATCGAACTGGCTCGGGTCCGGGCGCGCGGCGGAGGCGACCTCCGCCAGGCCGACCGCGCAGGGGGGTGTCGCGTTCGAGTGATAGAAGACGACCTCGTCGCCCACGCGCATGTCGTCGCGCATGTAGTTCCGCGCCTGGTAGTTGCGCACGCCGTCCCATGGCGTGGTCGACTCGGGCGCGGCGAGCAGGTCGTCGAACGAGAACGTCGTCGGTTCGGATTTCACCAGCCAGCAGCGTCGCTCGTGCTTCACTCCCATTCGATCGTTCCAGGCGGCTTGCTCGTGATGTCGTAGACCACGCGATTGACCTCGGGGACGGCATTGACGATCCGGCTCGACACCGTCGCCAAGAACTCGTGGGGTAGCCGCGCCCAGTCGGCGGTCATGCCGTCCACGGAGGTCACGGCGCGCAGCGCGACGGTATTGGCGTAGGTCCGTCCATCGCCCATCACCCCCACGGATCGCAAGGGCGTGAGCACCGCCAGCGCTTGCCAGGTGTCGTCGTAGTGCCCGAACTCCCGCAGTGCCGAGATGAAGACGTCGTCGACGCGCCGCAAGACCTCGAGCCGCTCGCGCGTCACCTCACCGAGGCAGCGAATGGCGAGCCCCGGCCCGGGGAATGGGTGGCGGTCGCGGAGGTGTTTGGGCATTCCGAGGATGTCGGCGACCTCGCGTACCTCGTCCTTGAAGAGTGTGCGGAACGGTTCGATGAGTTCGAAGGCGAGGTCGTCGGGGAGACCGCCGACGTTGTGGTGCGACTTGATGTTGGCCGCGCCGTGCCCTCCGGCGGACTCGATCACGTCGGGGTAGAGCGTCCCCTGTGCTAGGTAGCGGATGTCGCCCCGTTCGTCCTGGACGCGCGCGGCCTCGGCGGCGAAGACTTCGATGAAGGCGCGCCCGATCGCCTTGCGCTTCGCCTCCGGATCCACCACGCCCTCCAGCGCGTCGAGAAAGCGCTCGGAGGCGTCGATCACGGTGAGGTCGACGCCGAGCGCGCGCAGCGCGCGCTCGACCTCCTCGGCTTCCCCGAGACGCAACAGGCCGTGGTCGACGAAGACCGCGACCAGACGCTCGCCGATCGCCCGATGGAGGAGCAGACCGAGCGTCGAGGAGTCGACGCCGCCCGAGATACCCAGGAGCACGCGCGCGTCGCCCACGCGCTCGCGGACGTCGCGCACGGCAGTGTCGACGATCTGCTCCGGCGTCCAGTCGCGAGCGACGTCGGTGGCGGCGACGAAGCGCTCGAGCAGGGCGATACCCTTGGGTGTGTGCCGCACCTCGGGGTGGAATTGCAGGGCGTAGCGACGCGCAGCACGGTCCTCCATGGCGGCGATGGTCGTGTCGGCGGTGGCGGCGGTGGCCACGAACCCCGGGGGCGGCTCGACGACGCTGTCGCCGTGGCTCATCCAAGCCACGAACTCCCCCTCGATCCCTTCGAAGAGTGCACCCTCGTAGGAAGAGAGCACGGCCTTGCCGTACTCGCGGCTCGGCGACGCCTCGACGCGGCCACCGAGCGCCCGCGCGAGGAGGTGCATGCCGTAACAGATCGCGAGCACCGGCAGCCGTGTCTCGAGGAGCCCTTCCGGTAGCTCGGGGGCACCTGGAGCATAGACACTCTGCGGGCCCCCCGACAGGATGACGCCGCGGGCGTCGTGCTCTTCGAGGGTGCGGACGTCGACATCGGGACGCTCGATGACGGAGAAGACCTGGAGTTCGCGCAGGCGCCGGGTGATGAGTCGCGTGTACTGCGACCCGTAGTCGATGACGACGATACTTGACATGAAGACTCCGGAGGGCGCGCTACGGCGCGTCGGTGAAGGACAGCGTGATGGCGGTGTCGCCCGGGACGACGAGCGTGACGATCTCGCTCCGGCGCCCGTCGAAGCCCCCTTGGAGCTGCCAAGTTCCCGCGCGATCGAGGGTGATCCTGTCGGGGACGCTCCGGATCGTGGTTCCCGCGCCGTGGCTCGAGCCGGGGGGACTCGATACCACCACGAGCGAGACCGGCGGAAGTCGGGCGGGCGACACGAAGACGTCGACGGCGTAGCTGGCGCTGCCGCTCGCAGCGCCGTTGGCAGGGGCGGGGTCGCCGGCACGGTCACCGGCGCGTTGCCCCCACACGGTGACGAGTGCCAATGCGAGGGCTGCGACCACGAGCAGCCCGACGAGCCAGACGCGGCGACGATCGCGCACCGAACCGACCGCGGCCTCGACCCGATCACCGACGGTGCGTCCAGGCCTGATCTCGTCGCCGGAGCGGTAGGTGACGTCGGGGGGGAGGGTCTTGGAGAACCGTGCTCCCGAGGTGCGGGCGGGGGTCGCCGTCGGTGGAGCGGTCGAAGCCGGGAGCGTGACCGGCACGGGATCCCGCCCCCTCGCCGGAGTCGGGGGCAGGTCGGGCGCGCTCTCGATGCGGACGTGAGCGAACGCCTCCGGAGCGGCGTTGCGTGGTGGGCGTGGCGTGGCGCGTGCGCTCGCGTCGGGGAGTCTGATGTCGGCAGCGCCCGGCGCGGCACGCTGCGGGTCGTCGGCGAGGACGGGGCCGGCGGCGGCCGGCGCTCGCTCCTGTGCGCCGGGCTCGTGCGCGCCGGCGTCGTGCAAGGCGGCGCTCGCGGCGGCGGCGTCGCCATCGTCGACGGTGCGTCGCAGAACGTCGATCGCCGCTTCTGAGAGCGCGTGCCCCGGGAGTTCGAGCATGCTCCCCGCTAGTCGCCGGGCGTCGTCGGCGAGTGCACCCGCTCCGGCCGCAGCCGCCTCGCTCCCGAGTGCGTCCCACGGCACCCCGTACCCTTCGATCCAGACGTCGTCGACCCGTCGGAAGATGCGTTCGGCACCGAGATCCCCGTGCACGACGCCGAGCCGTGCTGCTCCTGCGATCACCTCGAATGCGCGCGCGGCGACGTACACATCGAGGGAGGCGGGCCGGCTCGTGAGTGGCTCCGCGCCGCTCACGACGTGCGTCACGAGGTAGGTGCCGGCGTCGTCGGTTCCCTCGTCGAGGATGCGCCAGACGTCGTCGGGGTCGAGCGAACGTGCGTGGGCGACGGGGCTCCCCGAGAATCGGTAGACGAGGACGGGTAGGCCGGTGATGGGGTCGATGGCCCGGTCGACGACGACGCCGACGTGCTCGGCGAAGCGTCCCGTGCGCGCGTACGCGTCCGCGGCGCTCACCGGTCGCAGTCGGGGCGGCAGCGCACGACGACGTGCATGCGGAGGAGGTCGGGGCAACGAACCATGGCGACACTGTACCGACGCGCCTCGAGCGCGGCAAGCGCCCACCCCACCGAGGCGTGCCTGTCGGGTAGCGACCCGTCGAGGCGCGATCGCACCTGGTAACGTCGGGGTATGAGTCCCACCGAAGCCGCCGTGACCGACGCGCTCGCGACCGTCCAGGATCCAGAACTGCATCAGGATCTCGTGACCCTCGGCATGGTCGAGCACGTCCGCATCGAAGGTGACGTGGTGCACGTCAAGATCCAGTTGACGACGCCCGCGTGCCCCATGAAGGCGCAGATCGAAGGGGACGTGCGCGCGGCGCTCGGAGCGGTGGCGGGCGTGCGGCGCGTCGAGCTCGAGTTCGGTGCCGAGGTCCGCGGTACGCCGCAGAGCGCCCTCCCGGGCGTCAAGCACGTGATCGCCGTCGGGTCCGGGAAGGGAGGCGTGGGGAAGTCGACGGTGGCAGCCAACCTCGCCGCCGCGCTCGCGCTCGACGGGGCGGTGGTCGGATTGCTCGACGCCGACATCTACGGCCCGAGCCAGTCGAAGATGTTCTCGGTCGAGGGCAAGCGCCTCATGGCCGACGACGACAAGCGCATCATCCCGCTCAAGAACCACGGGGTGAAGCTGGTATCGATCGCGAATCTCGTAGAGGACGGTCAGGCACTCACCTGGCGCGGACCGATCCTGCACGGCACGCTCACGCAGCTCCTGCAGCAGACCCTCTGGGGCGACCTCGACTACCTCGTCGTCGATCTCCCGCCGGGTACCGGCGACGTGCAGCTCTCGCTCTCTCAGCTCGTGACGCTCACCGGCATGGTGCTCGTCACGACGCCGCAGGACGTGGCGCTGCTCGATGTCAAACGCGCCTACTCGATGGCGCGCAAGACGCACGTGAGCGTGTTGGGCGTGATCGAGAACATGAGCTACTACGAGCTCCCCGATGGCACCCGCGACCACATCTTCGGCGAGGGGGGCGCTCGGATCTTCGCCGAGCGTGAACGGTTGCCGCTGCTCGGGCAGGTCCCCATCACGCGCGCGATGCGTGAGAGCGGTGACGCCGGGGTGCCGCTCGTCGTCTCGCACCCAGAAGATGCGAGTGCCCGAGTGTTGCGCCGCGCGGCCCGCGCATTGGCCGGGCAGATCAGCGTTCAGGCCATGAACACGCTGCCGGTGGTGTAGCGGCGCACGTTGCGTTCCGACGATGGGCACGCTCGTTCGAACGCCTTGACTGCCGGCCGCCCCCTCCGTATCCTCACGGGAGCGGGAAGCGTACCCTCCGACGGGCCGCCGTGCCCCGACGACAGGAGCGCGCATGGCCGATACCCAACGCACAACGCCCGACGCCGTCGACCCCGAGCGCACCGACGCCGCGCTGGAGCTCGCATCGCGCTACGACCCTGCGACCGTCGAGGGGCGCTGGGTCCGGCGCTGGGCCGACGAACCGTTCCGAGCCGATCCGACGAGCGGCAAGCCCCCCTTCACGATCGTGATCCCGCCACCGAACGTCACCGGCGATCTCCACCTCGGGCACGCCTTCGACAACACGCTCATCGACACACTCGTGCGCTTCAAGCGTATGCAGGGCTTCGAGGCGCTCTTCCAGCCCGGCACCGATCACGCCGGCATCGCCACCCAGGTGCTGATCGAGCGCGCGCTCGCAGCCGAAGGGACCGACCGGCACGCCATCGGTCGCGAGGCCTTCGTCGAGCGCGCCTGGGCATGGAAGGAGCGCTACGGCGGGGTCATCCTGGGGCAGCTCCAGCGCCTCGGCGTGAGCGCGGACTGGTCACGCACTCGGTTCACGATGGACGAAGGGCTGTCGCGCGCCGTGCGCGAGCAGTTCGTGGAGCTCTACCATCGTGGCGTCCTCTATCGCGGTGAGCGGATCGTGCAGTGGGATCCGGCGAGCCAGACGACGCTCTCGGACCTCGAGGTCGATCGCGAGGACCGCCCGGGCAAGCTCTACACGCTCGCGTACGAGCTCGAGGGCGGACCGATCGACGCTCGCGGCGCCATCGAGATCGCGACGGTACGCCCCGAGACGATATTCGCCGACCAGGCCGTGGCGGTGCACCCCGAAGACGAGCGCTACACCGCCATGATCGGCGCCCGCGTGCGCATCCCGCTCACCGATCGGACGGTGCCGGTGATCGCCGACGAGGCAGTCGAGCGCGAGTTCGGGACCGGTGCGCTCAAGATCACGCCCGCGCACGATCAGACCGACTTCGAGATCGGTGAGCGCCACGGTCTCGGGCGGCCGGTGGTGATCGATCTGCATGCGCGCCTCACGAGTGACCTGGTGCCGGAGGCCTTCCGGGGCATGGACCGCTTCGCTGCGCGCGACGCCGTGGTGCATGCGCTCGAGGAGGACGGATCGCTCCGCGCGGTCCGCGACCATACGGTCGCGCTCGGCCTCTCGCAACGGACGATGGAACCGGTCGAGCCGCTCCTCTCGATGCAGTGGTTCTACCACCCGAAGGATGCCGCGGCGCGGTCGCTCCGGGCGCTCGACGACGGCGAGATCCGGCTCGTTCCGGAGCGCTACACGAAGGTCAACCGTGACTGGCTCGAGCGGATGCGGCCCTGGAACGTCTCACGGCAACTCTGGTGGGGCCACCGCATCCCGGCCTGGTACGACGAGGAGGGGAACGTCGTGGTCCCCGAGCGCGATGATCCTCATCGCGATCCGACCGACGACCCGCGCCACGAGGGCCGCTCCCTGAGGCAGGATCCCGACGTCTTCGACACCTGGTTCTCCTCGAATCTGTGGCCGTTCAGCACGCTCGGCTGGCCGGATCGAGACGACCCCTTCTTCCGCACCTTCTATCCGACCGACGTGCTCGTGACGGGCTACGACATCCTCTTCTTCTGGGTCGCGAAGATGGAGATGGCCGCGTTCGAATTCACCGACGTCGCACCGTTCTCTACCGTGCTCCTCCACGGCCTCGTCCTCGACGCCGAGGGGCGGAAGATGTCGAAGTCGCGTGGCAACGGCATCGATCCGCTCGAGATCATCGATCAGCATGGCGCCGATGCGCTCCGCTTCGCCATGACCCACCTCTCGACCGGCTCCCAAGACATTCGCTGGGACGACCGGCGGGTGGAGATGGGCCGCAATTTCGTCAACAAGCTCTGGAACGCCGCGCGCTTCACGCGCATGCAGCTCGCCCACGACGACGGGGCGAGCACCCAAGGTGGCCCGAGCGAGCGCCTTGCCGACCGGTGGATCGCGAGCCGACTCCAGCGGGTCACGGCCGACGCGACGGGGCACCTCGAGGGGCTCGACCTCGGCATGACCGCCCGGACGCTCTATGACGCCGTCTGGTCCGACTTCTGCGATTGGTACCTCGAGGCCGCCAAGGTGCCGCTCAAGGCGGGCGACGTTCGCACGCGGCGCACGCTCCGCATGGCGCTCGAGACGCTGCTGCGGCTGCTCCACCCGGTGATACCGTTCGTCACGTCGGAGCTGTGGGAGGCGTTGGGACACGAGGAGCAACTCGCGCTGGCGCCCTGGCCTCGAGCCGACCCCGCACTCGTCGATCCCGACGCCGAGCGGGACTTCGAGCGGCTCCGCGCCGCGGTCGTCGCGGCGCGTCAGCTGCGAGCGGAGGCGAACCTGTCGCCGGCGCAGGTCATGCCGATCCACGTCGCCGGCGACGATGCCGATCTCATCGTGCGAGAGCGCGACGCCTTCGAGTCGCTGGCTCGTGCACGCCTGCAAGACGCGGCGCCGATCGGTGCGGCGCTCGTGCAGCCGCTGCCGAGCGTCACGCTCACGCTGCCGTTCGACGGACTCGTCGACGTCGACGAGTGGCGTGCACGGCAGGCGAAGAGGCTGGCGGAGGCGGACGCCGAGCGGACGAAGAGCGCGAAGAAACTCGCCAACGACCGCTTCGTGACGAGCGCGCCCGAGGCCGTGGTGGCGGAGGAGCGGCGGCGCCTCGCCGAGGGGGAAGCGCTGGTGGCGGCCATGACCTCGAGCCTGGAGCGCGTCCGAAGGGGTTGATGCGCGGACGGCCGGCGTCCGGCGACGCGTCGGGCGACCCCGTCAGGGTGCGTCGCCGAGCGGCGCCTCATCAACCCGCACCTCGTCGCCCGGCGGTTCGGCCGGGCGTGCGAGATCGAGCCCGTTGATCACGTTCATCGCCGCGTCGAGACCCGATGCAGCGATGAGATCGACCGCGTCGGCGCCCGCGGCGACCACGCGGACGAGGAGTTCCTGCTCGTCATCGCCGAAGCGCGAGAGCACCCAGCGCTCCACCGCCCACGCCGGTGGCGGACGTCCGATCCCGATACGGACGCGCACGAATGCCGGCCCGACGCGCTCCATCACGTCCTGCACGCCGCGCTGCCCGGCGGCGCCGCCGCCGCGCTTCACGCGGACGCGGCCGAGGGGCAGATCGAGATCGTCGTGGACGATCACGACCTCTTCGGGCCGGATGCCGTGCCGGGCCATGAGGCCCTGCACGGCGAGGCCCGAGAGGTTCATGAACGTGGTCGGTTTGGCGAGGATGAGGTCGTCCACACGCGCCTCCTCGGCGCGCTTCCCCTTGCCGAACGTGGCGCCGCGGCGCTCTGCCACGGTGTCCAACACGAAGAACCCGGCGTTGTGCCGGGTTCTCGCGTACTTCGGTCCCGGATTCCCGAGACCGACGATCAGGTGCACGGTACTCAGTCCTCGTCGGACTCGGACTCGGACTCCGATTCGCCCTCGTCGTCTTCGCGCTCCTCGCCGATGACCTCGGGATCGCCGCTCTCGTCTTCGGCGGTCGTGGGCTCTTCCTCGGCCACGCGGGGCGGAACGACCGCGACGATGGCAAGCTCGAGATCGTCGAGGATCTCGGCCTCGCTCGGCAGCAGGTCGACGAGATCGCCCACGTGCAGCGAGTCACCGATGGTGAGACCACTGACGTCGATCTCGAGCCGCTCCGGGATGAGTCGCGGCAGGATCGAGATCGCGACCTCGCGACGCTGTACGTCGGTTTGGCCGCCGTCCTTGACGCCCTGCGGGATTCCGATGAGCTCGATCAGCACGTTCACCGTGACCTTCTGGCCGGCAGTGACCGCGAAGAAATCGATGTGCTGCGGCAGCCGGGTGCGCTTGTTCATCTGTACGGCGCGCACGAGCACGGGGTGGACCGTCCCGTCTACGTCGAGATCGATGAGGTGCGACGTGCCGGTCGAACGAAACGCCTTGTCGAAGGCGCGGAGATCGACCGAGACGGTGACGTTGAGCATCTTGTTGTAGACGATGGCCGGCAGGCGGCCAGAGCGACGGAGTTCGCGCGGGTCGCCCGGTTCACGCGTACGAGCTTCGAGCTTCATGAGGCCTCCCGGTCCACGGGACCAGAGCGGGCCCGACGGCGGTCGTCGCTAGACCCGCGTCACGCGCGGTCGTCTCGACAACTTCTCAGAGTACAGCGTCTCAGTGCAGTTTGGCAAGCGCCGGTTCTACCCGGGCTCAGGTCGTGAAGAGCGAACTGACCGAGTCGTTGTTGTGTACGTTGTGGATCGCCTTCGCGAGGAGCGGTGCGACCGAGAGCACCTCGACGTGTGCATGGTCGCCTCCGAACGGGATCGTATCGGTGACGTAGACGCGTGAGATGGCGTCGGTGGTGAGTCGCTCGAGGGCCGGCGGCGTGAACACCGCGTGCGTGGCGACGACCCGCACGTCGGGCTTCGCGCCGAGGCGCAGCAGCGCGTCGATGCCCCGCCGCATGGTGCCGGCGGTGGAGATCATGTCGTCGATCATGATCGGCCGCAGGCCCTCGACGTCGCCGATCACGTTCGTGACGGTGGTCTCCGTCGGACTGGTGCGTCGCTTGTAGAGCATCGCGAGCGGAAGGTTCAAGTAGTTGGCGAGCCGACGCGCCTCGGTCGCCCGGCCGACGTCGGGGGAGACCACCACGCACCCTTCGATGTCGACGGTGCGGAGGTGACTACCGAGGATGTCGAGGGCGGTGAGGTGATCGACGGGAACGTCGAAGAACCCCTGGATCTGCCCGGCGTGGAGGTCGATCGTGATGACGCGATCGACACCCGCCGTCTCGAGGAGGTTGGCGATGAGTTTCGCGGTGATCGGTTCGCGCGCCTGCACCTTCTTGTCTTGCCGGGCATACCCGAAATAGGGGATCACGGCGTTGACCCGCCAGGCAGAGGCGCGGCGGAGCGCGTCGACGAGCACGAGCAGTTCCATGATGTTGTGATTCACGGGCGCGCACGTCGATTGGATCACGAAGCAATCGGCGCCACGCACCGACTCCTCGATGGTGGTTCTGGTCTCGCCATCGGGGAATTGGGAGACGGTTCCATGAGCGAGTTTCGACCCGAGGTGATGGGCGACGGAGGCCGCAAGGTCGCGCGTGGCGCCCCCGCTGAAGAGCTTGACGTCCTCTCCCGTCCTCACGGGGCTCCGCTGCGCCTCTCGCCTGTCGTCATGGTCACCTCGAGGCGCCCCTCGTCGAGCGAGGGTCGCGCGTGCCGTGCGTCCGGGGCGCGGCCGCGACGAGTGTACCCCACCGCATCGCCCCCCCTCCCGCGGCCCTGCTCAGCGCGCGTACTCGACCGCGCGCGACTCCCGGACCACCGTCACCTGGACCTGCCCCGGGTACTCCATGTCTTGTTCGATGCGGTTCGCGATGTCGCGCGCGAGCAGCACCGCGGTCGCGTCGTCGACCTTGTCGGGCTCCACGATGATGCGGATCTCGCGGCCCGCTTGGATGGCGTAGGACTTCTCGACGCCGGGGAAGCTCGTGGCGATCGCCTCGAGGCCCTCCAGCCGCTTGAGGTAGCTCTCGAGCGACTCGCGCCGCGCTCCGGGCCGGGCGGCGGAGACCGCGTCGGCGGCGTTCACGAGGACGGGGAAGAGCGTCTCGGCGAGCTCCAGCTCATGGTGGTGTGCGATGGCATCGACCACTTCGCGCGGTTCGCCGAAGCGCCGCCCGAGGTTGCCGCCGATCTCGGTGTGCGTCCCCTCGATCTCGCGGTCGATCGATTTGCCGATGTCGTGGAGGAGGCCGGCGCGCCGTGCCAGCGCCTCGTCGAGTCCGAGTTCCGACGCGATGATGCCCGTCAGATGCGCGACCTGGACCGAGTGGGTGAGGATGTTCTGACCGTAACTCGTGCGGAAGTGCATCCGACCGAGGAGTTGCACGAGCCCGGGTTTGAGCCCGACGACGTTCGCCTCGAGCGTCGCCTCCTCGCCCTTCTCGCGGATGTACGTCTGCATCTCCCCCTGCGCCTTCTGCACGACCTCTTCGATGCGGGCCGGGTGGATGCGGCCGTCCGAGACGAGTTCGGAGAGCGCGAGTTTCGCCACCTCGCGCCGAATCGGGTTGAACGACGAGAGGAGCACCGCCTCGGGGGTGTCGTCGATGATGAGATCCACACCCGTCAGCGCTTCGAACGCGCGGATGTTGCGCCCCTCGCGCCCGATGATCCTGCCCTTCATCGCTTCGCTCGGGATCGGCACCACCGAGACGCTGATCGCCGCGCTCACTTCGGAGGCGGAGCGTTGAATGGCCTGCGCCACGATCGACTGCGCCTTCCGGCGCGATTCCGCGTCGGCCTGTTCGACGCTCGCGCGCACGCGCATCGCCCGCTCGCGTTCGAGCTCGCGGTCGAGCCGTTGGAGGATCATCTCGGTGGCTGCCTCGGGGGTGAGCTGCGCCACCTCGTAGAGCTGGGTGTCGACCTTCGCCGCCCGGACCTGGAGATCGGCCTCCTCGCGCTTCAGGTCGTCGGTACGCTGCGCGAGACGATCCTCGGCCTCGTCGAGCCGCAGCGCGCGGGCGTCTTGTTGTTCCCCACGGCGCGTGAGCCGCTCCTCGATCGCCTCGGTCTTCTCGCGATCGCGGCGCATCTCGTCGCGGGCCTCGCGGAGCGCATCCCGGTCGCGTTCCAGATCGGCCCTACTCCGCTCGAGTTCGGCTTCGAAGAGTTGCCGGGTGCGTGCGAGTTCTTCCTCGAGGCTGGCGCGCGCTCGCCGCTCGTCCTCGTCGATGCGGCCGCGCTCGGCCGCGACGAGGTCACGGGCCTCCACGCTCGCGCGCTCGGTGACCTGTTTCGCCTCGCGCTCGGCGGCACCCCGCATGGTGGCGGCCTCCGCCTCGGCGGCTTCGATCGTGACGCGGTCGCGACGCGTGCGTATCGCGAGGCCGATGGCGGCGCCGACGAGCAGCGCCACGATGACGACGATCCAGGCGAGGGTGGTCACGCTGCCTCCTCGTCCTCGTCGTGGCGTCCTGCGCCGCTCGCGGGCGTGGCGCCACTCGCCAGACGCGCCATCACCAGATCACGCACCTCCTGCGCCACCTCCGGCCGCTCCCCCAAGAACTCCGCCGCCTTCTCCTTCCCCTGCCCCAACCGCAACTCACCGAACGAGAACCACGACCCACTCTTCTGC